>NZ_JAROKN010000027.1:0-43735 GCF_029455255.1 Arthrobacter vasquezii
CGGTGAAGGACGCGTGCGTGCGCACGTGAGCCGGCGATGTCATGACGGGCGAGTCGCCAGTCGAAATGCGTCGACTTGCTCAGCGCCGCGAGGGCGTCCGCGGGGCCGCCCGAGAACCGGCCGCCCCATAGCGACCCTTCGTTCGTCCCGTGTGCGGCAGTACCGTGTGCCTCTGTCACCGTTCAGCTTCCTGCGCGCTGATCGCGGCCTGAGGCCACCTTGGAGGACAGCCCGAAGATTTCGATGAAGCCGCGGGCCATCGACTGGTCAAAAGTGTCACCGGTGTCATAGGTGGCCAGGTTGAAGTCGTACAGCCCGACGTCGGAGCGGCGGCCGGTGACGGTTGCCCGCCCGCCGTGCAGCTCCATCCGCACGTCGCCGGACACGTAGCGCTGGGTATCGTCGATGAAGGTTTCCAGCGAGCGCTTCAGCGGGGAGAACCACTGGCCGTCATACACCAGCTCGGTCCAGCGCTGGTCAACGGTCTTCTTGAACCGGGCCTGCTCGCGTTCAACCGTGACGTTCTCCAGTTCGCGGTGGGCGGTGATCAGGGCCATGGCTCCGGGCGCCTCGTAAATCTCGCGGCTCTTGATACCCACCAGGCGGTCTTCGACAATGTCGATCCGGCCTACGCCCTGTGCGCCCGCGCGGCGGTTCAGTTCCTCGATGGCCTGCAGCGGCGTGACGGCGTGGCCGTCAATCGCCACCGGAATGCCCTCGCGGAAGGAGACGACCACCTCATCGGCCGCCGGTGAGAACTCGGGCGAATCGGTGTAGTCATAGACATCCTTCGTGGGGCCGTTCCAGATGTCCTCAAGGAAGCCTGTTTCGACGGCGCGTCCCCAGACGTTCTGGTCGATCGAGAATGGGTTCTTCTTGGTGGTCTCGATCGGCAGGCCTTTTTCCTCAGCGAAGGCGATGGCCTTGTCGCGGGTGAGTGCGAGGTCACGGACGGGTGCGATGCACTTCAGATCCGGGCCGAGGGTCTGGATGCCGACCTCGAACCGGACCTGGTCGTTACCCTTGCCGGTGCAGCCGTGCGCAACGGTGGAGGCGCCGAACTCACGCGCCGCGGCGACGAGGTGCTTGACGATCACCGGCCGGGAGATGGCGGAGACCAGCGGATAGGCGTCCATGTACAGGGCGTTCGCACGCAGCGTGGGCATGCAGTACTCGTTGGCGAACTCGTCACGTGCGTCCGCGACGTAGGCTTCCACGGCGCCGCAGCCCAGTGCGCGCTGGCGAATGGTCTCGAGCGATTCCCCGCCCTGTCCGACGTCGACGGCGACAGCCACCACTTCTGCTCCGGTTGCCTCGGCGATCCAGCCGATGGCCACCGACGTATCCAGTCCGCCTGAGTAGGCGAGGACAATGCGTTCAGTCACTTGGGTAGCTCCTCTTGTGTGTTGGGGTATTTCGGTGATGTGGAGAAAATCTGGTGTTCAGGACGCTTCGTGCGCGAACTGCAGGAATCGGGCAGCCACCTCGGCGCCGCCGGAAGGATCGCGGCTGACCAGCATAATCGTGTCGTCTCCGGCGATCGTACCGAGCACCGACGGCATGACCGAATGGTCGATGGCCAGCGCCAGGAAGTTCGCGGCTCCCGGCGGCGTACGCAGGACCACCAGGTTCCCGGATGCCTCGGCCGTCACGAGGAGCTCCCCGCACAGCCGGGACAACCTGCTGTCCAGGATTTCCTGCGTGACGCCGCTCTGCGGTGCCCGCCCGCCGCCTTCACCGGGCACGGCGTACACCAGTGCGCCGTCCTTACCACGGACGCGCACGGCTCCCAGCTCGACGAGGTCACGGGACAGCGTGGCCTGCGCCACCTGTAGACCGGCATCCGCCAGCAGTTCGGCCAGTTCAGACTGGGACCGCACCGACTGTGCGGTGAGCAGGGCAGTGATCCGGGCCTGGCGGGCGATCTTCGTCGTTGGCTGACCTGTCGGCTGACTAGGAGGCTGGCCGGCCGATTGACCTGGTGACGCCGCAGTAGTCACGAGCGCTCCATGAGCCACACCATGAGCGCCTTCTGCGCATGCAGCCGGTTCTCCGCCTCGTCCCACACAACAGACTGCGGCCCGTCGATGACCGCGGCGGAAATCTCGTAGCCGCGATAAGCCGGCAGGCAGTGGAGGACGACGGCGTCGGCCGCCGCCTGCGCCAGCAGCGCCTCATCAAGGGCGTACGGACGGAACAGCTCGAATCTCGCAGTCTTCGCGGCGTCGTCCTCGATCTCCTGCCCCATGGATACCCAGGTGTCGGTGGCAAGGACATCGGCCCCGGTTGCCGCCTCGCCTGCATCCGTGGTGATCAGCACCGAGCCGCCGGTTTCCGCGGCGCGCTTGTTGGCGGCGTCGACAATGTGTTGTTCCGGCAGGTAGCCCTCGGGACCCGCGATGCGTACGTGCATACCGGCGGTGACCCCGGCAAGCAGGTAAGAGTTCGCCATGTTGTTCGCGGCATCACCGAAGTAAGCGAGCGTGAGGCCTGCCAGCGCGCCCTTGTGTTCCCGGACGGTCAGCAGGTCGGCGAGCAGCTGGCACGGGTGATAGTCATCGGAGAGCGCGTTGATGACGGGCACGGAGGATGCCTCGGCCATCTCCTCGAGCCCGGCCTGCGCATAGGTGCGCCAGACGATGGTGGAGACCATCCGTTCAAGGACCCTGGCCGTGTCAGCGATGGATTCCTTGTGACCGAGCTGCGACTCGCCCGCACCGATGATGAGCGGCACCCCGCCGAGGTCCGCGATCCCCGTGGCAAAGGACACGCGGGTCCGGGTGGAGGTCTTGTCGAAGATCACGGCGACGGTCTTGCGTCCCGAGCCATCACCGGCATAGGCGGGGTTCGAGTACGGTGCCTTCTTCAGTTCAAGCGCGAGGTCGAGGACCTCGTTTTGTTCAGCCTGGGTGAGGTCGGTGTCGAGTAGGAAGTGGCGGGTCATTCGGATGCCTCCGTGGTCTGGGCTGCGTTGTTTCCGGCTGCGTTGTTTCCGGCTGCACCGCAGTTTCGTGCCGTCTCGAGGATCGCCGGCAGTGCATTGAGGAAGCTCTGTGCCTGGGTGCGCGTCAGGATCAGCGGCGGCGCGAGCCGGAGTGTGTGCGGCGTGGGCGCGTTGATGATGAACCCCTGGGTGAGGGCCTCCGTGACGGCGTCCGGGGCGTAGTCGCCGTCGAGGTCGAAACCGATCAGCAGGCCCTCTCCGCGGACCTCGCTCACGCCGCTCACGCCGGCCAGCTTGCTGCGAAGGTAGCTGCCGACGTCGTTCGCGTTCTGCAGCACCGAACCCGCCTCAAGCGCGTGCAGGGTGGCCAGCGCAGCGGCCGTCGCGACTGGATTCCCGCCGAAGGTCGTTCCGTGCTGGCCCGGCGTGAGCAGCGAGGACACCTCACTACCGAATGTCACCAGCGCACCGATGGGGAAACCGCCGCCCAGTCCTTTGGCCAAGGTCATGGCATCAGGGGTGATACCGCTTGCCTGGTGCGCGAACCAGCGCCCGGTGCGGCCCACGCCGGTCTGTACCTCGTCCAGGATGAGCAACGCGCCGACTTCACTGGTCAGTTCACGTGCCTTGCGCAGGTAGTCGATACTGAGCGGGCGCACGCCCGCCTCGCCCTGGATAGGTTCGAGGACGACGGCGGCAACAGACTCATCGAGCGCTGCCTCCAGCGCCGCGGTGTCATTGAACGGCAGATGCTCGACGCCGCCGGGCAGCGGTTCGAACGGCTCGCGGTACGCCTCCTTCGCGGTGAGGGCGAGAGCGCCCATGGTGCGGCCGTGGAAGCCGCCAGCAAGCGCGAGAATGCGCTTGCGTCCGCCGGCGCTGTTGCGGCGGGCGAGCTTGAAGGCTGCCTCGACGGCCTCGGTGCCGGAGTTCGCGAAAAACACCTTCGATCCTTCGCCGGCACCGGACAGGGACAGGAGCTTCTCGGCGAGCGCCACCTGCGTGGGGCTGGTGAAGAAGTTCGAGACATGCCCGAGGGTGGCCAGCTGGGAGGAAATCACCGACGTGACGAAGGGGTGGGCGTGGCCCAGCGCGTTGACGGCGATTCCGCCGAGGAGGTCGAGGTACTGCTTGCCGTCGGCATCCCAGACGTGGCAGCCAGCTCCGCGCACCAGAACGCGCTGCGGCGTGCCGAAAACACCCAGCACGGCGTTCGAATAGCGCTGCAGCCATTCTTTCCCCTGTGCAGGGTCAATGAGCGCCGCTGCGGATTCGAGGGCGGTTTCCTTGGTCACAGTGCTTCGTCCTCGTCCGGCACTACCTGTGTGCCTATTCCAGCGGCCGTGAAAATCTCAAGCAGCATCGAGTGCGGCAGTCGTCCGTCGACGATGTGCGCCCGCTCCACTCCCCCGTCAACGGCCTTGAGGCAGGCGGTCATCTTGGGAATCATCCCCGATTCCAGTTCGGGCAGGAGGCCTCGCAGATCGGCAGCCGTCAGTGAAGAAATCAGGCTCGTGCGGTCCGGCCAGTTGGAGTAGAGACCTTCGACGTCGGTAAGGATGACGAGCTTCGACGCACCGAGCGCTTCGGCGAGCGCCGCAGCGGCGGTGTCGGCATTGACGTTGAGGACCTGTCCCGTTCCATTGCCTGTGGAGTCAGTCTCGGGTGCCACGGTGGAGATGACCGGGATGCGTCCTGCTTCGAGGATGTCGAGGATTGCGGCCGGGTTGACTCCGACCACTTCGCCGACCAGCCCGAGGTCAACTTCCTCGCCGTCCACCACGGTGCCGGTCCGGACGGCCCGGAGCAGGCCGCCGTCCTCACCGGAGAGACCAACGGCATAGGGCCCATGGGAGTTGATGAGGCCGACCAGTTCACGGCTCACCTGGCCGGTCAGCACCATGCGGACAACATCCATGGCTTCCGGGGTAGTGACGCGCAGGCCGCCCTTGAATTCCGAGGTGATGCCAAGCCGGTCCAGCATCCCGTTGATCTGCGGGCCGCCGCCATGCACCACGACGGGGCGCACCCCGGCGTGGTGGAGGAACACGATGTCCTCGGCGAAGGCACGGCGCAGCTCATCGTTGACCATGGCGTTGCCGCCGTACTTGATGACCATGGTGGTGCCGGCGAACCGCTGGATCCAGGGAAGCGCCTCGATCAGGGTTGCCGCCTTGTCCTGGGCGGCGTTGAGAGTGTTCATTTTGTCCTTCGACTCGGCGTCTGCAGCGGCAGCATCTTCACCTGGAAAGTTCAGCTCGAGTAGGCCGAGTTTTCATGCACGTAGTCGTGCGTGAGGTCATTGGTCCAGATTGTGGCCGATTCGGAGCCGGCGTTGAGGTTGATCTCGACGGTGACCAGGCGGGCGGTCAGGTCGACCAGTTCCCGTGGTTCACCGATTCCGCCGTCGCGGCAGATCTGCACCGCGTTGATCGCTACATCGAGGCGATCGGGCTCGAAAACGGCGTCGGTGGTGCCGACGGCCGCCAGGACCCTGCCCCAGTTCGGGTCGTTGCCGAAAATGGCAGCCTTGAAGAGGTTGGACCGGGCAACGGCACGACCAGCGGTTTCGGCGTCTTCCTCGGTGGCTGCGTTGATGGTCCGGATCGCGATGGTGTGGCTCGCTCCTTCCGCATCCTCAATGAGCTGATGAGCCAGTGAAGAGCAGACGCCGGTGAGAGCTTCGGTGAACTGGGCCGGATCCGGACGGACTCCGCTCGCGCCCGAGGCAAGCAGCACCACCGTGTCGTTGGTCGACATGCAACCGTCCGAGTCAGCGCGGTCAAAGGTGACTCGGGTTGCGGCACGCAGCGCGGTATCGAGGACTGCAGCGTCCAGGACGGCGTCAGTGGTGAGGACAACCAGCATGGTGGCGAGGCCCGGCGCAAGCATTCCAGCACCCTTTGCCATTCCGCCGATGGAGTAGCCCTCGCTCGGCTCATCCTGCGTGGCGGGGTAGGTTGCGGTCTTGGGCACCGAGTCAGTGGTCATGATTGCCTCGGCAGCAGCCCGGCCGCCGCCGTCGGACAGGTGTGCGGCTGCCTCGTTGACGCCCGGCAGCAGCTTGTCCATGGGCAGCTGTTCTCCGATGAGCCCGGTGGAACAGACGAAGACATCGCTGGCTGAGACGCCAAGCGCCTCCGCCGCGAACTCCGCGGTGCGGTGCGTGTTCTGAAAGCCCTGCGGCCCGGTGCAGGCGTTTGCACCACCGGAATTGAGCACGACGGCATCCACCCGCCCGTCCGAGACCACCTGACGCGACCAGTGAACGGGCGCAGCGGCGACCCGATTGGAGGTGAAAACCGCCGCTGCCTGGTGGTGCGGACCATCATTGATGACGACGGCGACATCCCGTGCCCCGGTCGACTTCAGTCCTGCCGCCACGCCTGCTGCGCGGAATCCCTGCGGTTCGGTAACGCTCATGGTGCTACTCCTGATCCGGTGAGGCCCGTGATCTCCGGCAGACCGAGGGCAATGTTCATAGACTGCACCGCACCACCGGCAGTCCCCTTGGTGAGGTTGTCGATGGCACAGCTGACGACGACCCGGCCGGCATGCTCGTCGAAAGCCAACTGGAGCTGCGCAAAGTTGGACCCAAGGACGGATTTGGTGGCGGGCCACTGACCAAGCGGCAACAGCGTGACGAAGGGTTCGTCGTCGTACGCGGTTTCCCACGCCTCACGCAGCTGCTCAGCGGTGGTACCGGGTGTGACCCGCGCAGTCGCCGTCGTCAGGATGCCGCGTGACATCGGAGCGAGGGTCGGTGTGAAGGAGACCGTGACCGGCGCACCGGCAGCCCAGCCCAGCCCCTGCTCCACCTCCGGGGTGTGCCGGTGGCTGCCGCCGACTCCGTATGGGCTCATCCCGCCCATCATCTCTGAGCCGAGCAGATGCGATTTCAGCGCCTTGCCGGCGCCGGAGGCACCGGAGGCAGACACAATGACGACGTCGTCCGGCTGGAGCAGCCCCGCAGCGAATCCCGGGGTGAGGGCCAAGAGTGCGCTGGTCGGGTAGCAACCGGGGACGGCGATGCGGCGGGCGTTCCGCAACGCGTCGCGGGCACCGGGCAGCTCCGGAAGTCCATAGGGCCAGGTGCCGGCATGCTCGGAGCCGTAGAAGCGGTGCCAGGCGTCGGCGTCTTCGAGCCGGTGGTCAGCTCCGGCGTCGATGACCAGGACTTCCGGCGGCAGCTGTGCGGCCACCTCGGCGCTGGCTCCGTGGGGCAGGGCGAGAAAGACGACATCATGCCCGGCGAGGTTGGCGGGATTGGTTTCCTCAATAATGCGGCCAGCGAGGGAGTGCAGGTGCGGCTGCACCTCGCCCAGCCTGCTGCCGGCACTGCTGTGGGCGGTGATCGCGCCTATCCTCACCTCGGGATGGGTCGAAAGCAGGCGCAGGACCTCGCCTCCGGCATAGCCGCTTGCTCCGGATACCGCGACGGAAATATTCATGCGATTCATCGTACAGCAAACCTATTCACTGGTGCACATATTTATCCAATAGGTACTGGTGGTCGGAATGAGTTCACCACGGGACCGGTTGCACGCAGTAAGAGCACACCGATGAGAGGAAGCACTGACATGCCCATTGCCATTGTCGCTGAGCGCGCCGGAGGACCCGAGGTCCTCAAACCCGTGTCCATCGAACGGCCTGCACCGTCCGGTTCGCAACTGTTGGTCGGGGTCGCCGCGGTCGGGGTGAACTTCATTGAGACGTACCAGCGTGCCGGGATCTATGCGGTTGAGTATCCGTTCATTCCGGGCGGTGAGGCAGCCGGTGAAGTCATCGGGATAGGGCCGGAGGCCCACGGCTTCTCGGTTGGCGACCGGATAGCGTTCGCCGAGGGTTCCCGGTCCTACGCCGACTACACACTCGTTGATGCGGACAGGGCACTGCCGGTGCCCGACGGCGTGGACCTTGAGACCGCCGCCGCGCTTCCGCTGCAGGGAATGACGGCGCACTACCTGGTGAATTCCACGTACCCGGTACAGCACGGTGAAACTGTGCTGACCCACGCGGGGGCCGGCGGAACGGGGCTCCTGTTGACGCAGATGCTCAAAGCCAAGGGAGCCCGGGTCATCACAACCGTCTCGACCGACGAGAAGGAAGCACTGGCGCGGGAGGCGGGAGCCGACGTCGTACTTCGCTACGAGGGCTTCTCGGAGCGGGTGCGGGAGCTGACCGACGGCGCGGGTGTGGATGTGGTCTATGACGGAGTGGGCAAGGCGACCTTCGACGGGTCGCTGGAGTCACTGCGCGTGCGCGGGATGCTGGTCCTGTTCGGCGCTGCATCCGGGCCGGTTCCCGACTTCAATCTGCAGCGGCTGAACAGCTCCGGTTCGCTCTATGTGACGCGGCCGAGCCTCGCCTTCTATCTGCGGTCCGCCGAGGAGCGGCGCTGGCGAGCAGGAGAGGTCTTCGGCGCGGTTGCTGACGGATCGCTCACCGTAAGGATCGGTGCACGTTACCCGTTGGCTGACGCCGCGCAGGCGCACGAGGACCTCCAGTCGCGCAGGACGACGGGCAAACTTCTCCTCGTCCCCTGATCCCGCGCGCTAAGTCCCCCAACCAGCGTTCATTTGTCAGGACACACCCCTTTTGGCTGTCCATAGGGGGTGTGTCCTGCACATTCAACGCGCGGATTCAACACGGGTCAGCGGCGCTGCACGGCTCCGTGGCGCTCGGCTGCGAGGTGCACGGCCTGGTCGCGGGCGGCGCTCGCCTCATCTGCGGTCAGGGTGCGGTCGGTGGCGCGGAAGCGAAGACCGAAGGCGAGTGACTTCTTGCCGTCGCCAATCCCCTGTCCTGAGTACACGTCGAACAGGTGCACCTCCTCCAGCAGTTCACCGGCGCCTTCGCGCAGCGTGGCGAGAACCTCATCGGCCGGCAGACCCGCGTCCACCACAAGGGCTACGTCCTGCGTGGTCGCGGGGAAGGTCGAGAGATGCCGGGCCACGATGACGTCCGGCGCGGCGTCGAACAGCAGGTCTGCGTTGATTTCCAGTGCAACCGTGCGCGGCGGCAGGTCCTGCGCGGCGACCAGCTTCGGATGCAGTTCTCCCGCGTAGCCGAGCTCCTCACCGCTGCGCAGACTGATGCGTGCGGTGCGTCCGGGATGGAAGGCTCGGTGCTCACCCTGTTCGATCACGAGGTCGACGCCGACGACGTCAGCCATCAACCGGACGGTGTCGAGGGCGTCCGCCCAGTCCCAGGCACGCGGAGAGTGGCCGGCTGCAGCCGGTGAGTCCTTGCCGAAGAACACGGCGGCGATAGTCAGCGGCTGCAGCGGGAGGCCGTTGTACAGCGTCTCGAGCGTCGCGTCGTCGGGCAGGGCTCCGAGCGGCGGGATGGTTGCGGTGCCGAGGGTCTCCTGCGGCAGGAACACCAAACCGGCCTCGAAGAGCGCCAGATCGCGGAAGCCGCGCGAGGAGTTCCGCTTGGCCACCTCGATCAGGCCGGGAAGGATGGAGCGCCGCAGGTAGCCGAATTCGGCACTCAACGGGTTGGCCAGCTTGACGGCGGGTCCCGTTCCCTCCGCTGCGCCGAACGTGTCGTTGGCCTCCATTGAAACAAAGGGATAGGACAGCACTTCGGTCAGCCCTGCGCCGGCGAGCGCAGCCAGAACGCGGCGCCGCTGCTGCTGGGTGCGCGTGAGGCCGCGCCCGGGAGGAGCGACCGGCAGGCGCGACGGGATCTGGTCGTAGCCCACCAGCCGGGCGATTTCCTCGGCGAGGTCGTCTTTGATGGTCAGGTCCTGACGCCAGCTGGGGGCGGTAACCTGCCAGCCGCCGTCGTACTCCGCCACATCAGCACCGAGGTCGGTGAGTGCACCGACCACCTGTTCCGGCGCGAAATCCATACCGATCCGTTCCGAGGCATAGCCGGCCGGCAGGTCGATCAGGATGGGTTGGGGCGCGGTTCCGACGTCGGTGATCGATGCATCGGCGGTACCGCCGGCAAGCCTCACGAGCAGGTCCACGACGCGCTGGGCCGCGACATCGGCAACGTGCCAATCCACCCCACGCTCGAAGCGCTTGGACGCCTCCGACGGCAGCTTGTGGCGGCGGCGTGCGCGGGCGATTGACACCTCGTCGAAGTGTGCGGACTCCACGAGAACGTCCGTGGTGGAGTCCGAGACCTCCGTGGCCGCTCCGCCCATGACGCCGGCGATGCCGATGGCGCCCGAAGCGTCAGTAATGAGGAGATCCTCAGGGTGCAGCTCACGCTTGCGGTCATCGAGGGTCACGATGGTTTCGCCGGCGTTGGCCCGGCGCACCACAACCTCACCGGTGAGCCTGGCGACGTCGTAGCAGTGCGTCGGCTGGCCGAGCTCGAGCATGACGTAGTTCGAAATGTCGACCGGCAGCGAGATGGATCGGATGCCCGCCAGGCGCAGCCGCGAGACCATCCACTGCGGCGTCGGCCGGGTGGCATCCACCCCGCGCACCACGCGGGCCACGAAACGGTCGCAGCCGGCATTCCCGTAAATGGGAGCCTGGTCTTCCAGCCGCACCGGGTACCCCGCGCCGTCCGCCGGATCGACGACGACGGCGGCAGCCGGGTCGGTGAACGCCGACCCCGTGGCGTGGGCGTACTCACGCGCGATCCCCCGGATTGAGAAGCAGTAGCTGCGGTCGGGGGTCACATTGATTTCGGCCGCCTGGTCATAGAGTCCCAATAACTCCATGGCGTCCGATCCGACCTCCGGGTCCAGCCCGAGAGTGGACAACACAAGGATGCCGTCGTGGTCCTCACCGATACCCAGTTCACGAACGGAGGCAATCATCCCGGCAGACACATGGCCGTAGGTCTTACGTGCGGCAATGCGGAAATCGCCGGGAAGCACGGCGCCGGGAAGGGTGACCACCACCTTGTCACCTTCGACGAAGTTGTGTGCGCCGCACACAATTCCCTGCACGCCGGACGGATCGATGCCGTCCGCGGTCAGGGTCTGCTCAGCGCCCTCGGGCACCACACGGACCTGGCACCAGTTGATGGTCTTACCGTTGGTCTGCGGCTCTTTCTCGACCGAGAGCACCTGTCCCACCACGATCGGCCCGGAAAGGGTATCGGTGGGACGATGGACGGCCTCTTCCTCCAGGCCGACCTTCACCAGTTCGGCCATGACGTCTTCGGCGGATGCCTCGCCAGGAACCTGTGCGTACTCACGCAGCCAGGACAGTGGTACTCGCACGGTTAGATCTCCATCCCGAAGTGCTCGCTGAAACGTACGTCGCCCTCAATCATGTCCCGCATGTCGCCTACCTCGTTGCGGAACATGAGGGTGCGCTCGATGCCCATGCCGAACGCGAATCCCGAGTACACGTCAGGATCGATGCCGGCGGCTCGGAGCACGTTCGGGTGTACCATGCCGCAACCGCCCCACTCAATCCACTGGGGGCCGCCCTTGGCACCCGGGTGCCAGATATCCAGCTCGGCCGAGGGTTCGGTGAAGGGGAAGTAGTTGGGACGCAGGCGGATGCCGGCATCATCGCCGAACATGAGCCGGGCGAAGTGTTCGAGCGTTCCGCGCAGGTCCGCCATGCTCAGGCCCTTGTCGACGGCCAGGCCCTCGAACTGGTGGAACACGGGAGTGTGGGTGGCGTCCAGCTCGTCCGTGCGGAACACCTTGCCGGGGCACAGGACATAGATGGGAACCTCGCGCTCGAGCATCGCTCGCACCTGCACCGGTGAAGTGTGGGTGCGCATCACCAGGTGCGCCTCGGGCGGCTCAACGAAGAAGGTGTCCTGCATTTCGCGCGCAGGGTGATCGGGTTTGAAATTCAACGCGTCGAAGTTGAACCATTCGGATTCAACCTCGGGCCCTTCGGCGATTTCCCAGCCCATGCCGACGAAGATGTCGCTGACCCGCTCCTGGAGGATGGACAACGGATGCCGGGCCCCAGCACGACGACGGCGCGGAGCAGCGGTCACGTCGACTGCCTCCTCCACGAGGATGCGCGCGTCGCGCTCAGCTTCCAGCTCGGTTGCCCGGGCGGCTAGGGCCTGGTTGATGCGTCCGCGGGCGGGGCCGATGTTCTTTCCGGCGGCGGCCTTCTGGTCTTTCGCGAGCGAGCCGATCTGCCGGTTTGCGAGGCTCATCGGCGACTTCTCGCCCGTGTGGGCAAGCCGTACCGATTTGAGCTCGTCGAGGTTCCCTGCGGCGGCGATCTCGCTGAGCGCGCGGTCAACCGCGGCCGCGATGGCGTCGGCGTCCAGGGGATCCGGGGCGGCGGCGGTGTCCGGAGCGTCCGCGGGTGTGGTGGGTTCAGACATGAGTGTGCTTTTACCTTGGTGTCGTGAGCGCGATGGGTGCCGGCGGCACTGATGATCCAGTACTCCGGCGGCCTTGCCAGTCTAAAGGACCGTTGGCGGGTGCCCCGAATGGCCCCAACCACGGCCGGGCATGTCCTGCACCATATCTTTAGACTTGGGCCTATGCATCGCCGCGACCGCCTGCGCTCGGCACTCAACTGGATGAACGGATCTACGCTGCTCGGCCTGGCCGCCGCGAAGCTGGTGGGCTGCGAGCTCCGCCCCGCTTCCTGCGGCCTCATCTTCGCGCATCACTACTCCCCCCGGCTGCCGAAGGCGTCTGCGTTCACCGTGGGAAATGTTGTGCTGTTCCGTGCGGGACCGGAAGTGGTGGCCCGGAGACCGCGGCTCGTCGAACATGAAGCACGCCACTGTACGCAGTATGCGTTGTGCTTCGGCCTGCCGTTCCTGCCGGCCTACTTTCTTGCCGCGGGGGCGTCCTGGCTCCTCACTGGTGATCCGGCGTCGCGCAATGTCTTCGAACGCGGGGCCGGTCTCCAGGAGGGCGGCTACGTGGAGCGCCCGCTGCGCGCCGCGCTGACCCGGCGTGTCAGTGCTCCGCGCCGGCTGCGATCCTCAGATCCGCTCCGGCGTCGGCACTCGTCCGGGCAATAACAACCAGCGCGCGGGCCATCTCCCCGATCGGCATCCCGGACGCGCCGTGAGCCTGTGCCTGTTCGGTCGAGAACGGCACATGGATAAAGCCGCCGCGCGGCGCACCGTCACCGTGGGCCAGTAGATCCATGAGCCCGTAGAAGACGTGGTTGCAGACATACGTGCCGGCCGTCTGGGACACCGCCGCGGGCAGCCTGGCCTCCACCAGCGCCTGCAGGCTCCGCTTGAGCGGAAGAGTGCTGAAGTAAGCCGCTGGCCCGCCGGCGCGCACGGCATCGTCCACCGGCTGGTTGCCCGCATTATCCGGAATCCGGGCATCATCGACATTGATCGCGATCCGCTCGAGAGAGACTTCCGACCGGCCTCCCGCCTGCCCCACGCACAGCACCAGCTGCGGCTGGTGAGCACGAACGGCATCAGCAAGCACATCGATGCTTGCGCCGAAGACGCAGGGCAACCGAACCGCTATCACCGCCTCGCCCTCATCCGCCAGGATGGCTGCGGCCTGCTGAGCCGCCTCCCAGGAGGGATTGACGGTTTCGCCGCCGAAAGGCTCAAAGCCGGTGAGCAGGATCATTTCACCAGCCTATCCCTCCGGCCTTTCCGCAATTCAATAGGAACGTATGTTCTAATAAAAGAATGCGATGGGATGCGCAAAAAACGACGACGACGACGGTGGCCGCTGCCGGAGAACCGGAGCCGCTGGTGCCGCTCGCCGGGCTTGTGCGGTCCGTTAGAACCCCGGAGTTCGCGGGTATCACCTTCCACGAGGTGCTGGCCAAATCGGCCCTGAACCGAGTCCCGGAAAGTTCGGGAATGCCGTTCTCGTGGACCGTCAACCCCTACCGTGGGTGTTCGCATGCGTGCGTGTACTGCTTCGCCCGCAAGACCCACAGCTACCTCAACCTGGACACCGGTCTCGACTTCGACTCGCAAGTAGTGGTCAAGACCAACATCGGCGAGGTCCTCCGGCGCGAGGTAGCCAAACCCTCCTGGAACTGCGAACACGTGGCGATGGGCACCAACACCGATCCCTACCAGCGGGCCGAAGGACGGTACCGGTTGATGCCGGGCATCATCCGTGCGCTCGCAGACAGCGGTACACCGTTTTCCATTCTCACCAAGGGGACGCTGCTCAGCCGGGATCTTCCGCTACTCAAGGAAGCCGGCACCCAGGTCAGCCTCGGCATGGGAATTTCGCTTGCGGTGCTCGATCCCGAGCTTGCCCACACGGTGGAACCGGGAACTCCCACCCCGCGCGCACGCCTGGACCTCATCACCAGGTTGCGGGATGCGGGTCTGCCCTGCGGCGTCATGGCCATGCCCATCCTGCCGTGGCTCACCGACAGCGATGAAGCCCTGGACGCCTTGTTCGCAGCCCTCGCTGCGGCGGGCGCCACGGGTGTGTCCGCCGGAGCACTGCACCTGCGTCCGGGAGCCCGTGAGTGGTACATGGAATGGCTGGCCAAAAAACATCCCTCGCTGGTCGGACGCTACCGCCGGCTCTATGGCGGAGGCACTTATGCCTCCGGTGAATACCGCACCTGGCTCTCGAAACGCGTGCAGGTGCACCGGCGTCGTCATGGATTGGCTGCCGGGGCACGCTTCTTTCGGGAGGAAGCGGGAGCAGGTGGGCACGCGCCGTCGTCGTCGGCATCGCCCGGACAGGGGGTGTCAGCAGCCGAGCCCACGCTCTTCTGAGCCGAACTTCCCGCGTCTGCGCCCGGCTACCCTCTTCTGCTCCTAAGTCAGATCTTCGACCGGAACCACGGTCTCGAGCAGAGCATCAACGATGGGACGGTCCGCAGGGATCCACGGAAGATCCCGGAGCTCGCCGGTATCCCTGAGACTGACCCAGCGGAGCTCGTCGTGGTCCTGCAATGCGGCCGGTATGCCGGCGGTGATGACCGCCAGCCACACCCGCATTCCTGCTGAGGCATTCAGCGGCCAGCCGTCGGGATCAGGGCCGACGAGTTCAGCCCCGACCTGCACGTCCACGCCCAACTCTTCGCGCACTTCACGCTGGACCGCCTCCAAGTCATCTTCGTCCGGCTCAACCTTGCCTCCGGGGAACTCCCACTGCCCGGCGAACTGCTCCGGAGCGCTTCTGCGCGCTGCGAGCAGTTTGGACGGTACAGTGAGCGAATCAACAATGGCGGCGCCGACAACTTGTGTGCGCTGGGTATCGGTCATCCAGCCAGTCTAGGGGCGCAGAACGACGGCTTAGAAGATGGCGTTGATTCCGTTCCAGCCTGAGCCGAGGGGACTGCGCGAAAGGAAGCCGGACCTGCCGTTGCCCGGGTACAGCCAGAGTGCACCGCTCGAATCACGTGCGGCGATGTCAGCAATTCGGTCACCGTTGAGGTCACCCGTTCCAACGATCGCGGTCATCGAGTTCCAGCCATGCCCGGCGCGGACCCGTGGCAACCATCCGCCCGCACCGTTACCCGGGTAGAGCCAGAGGATGCCCGCGGCATCGCGTGCGAGGACGTCGCTGGTCCGGTCGCCGCTGAAATCGCCCGGCGTGATGATCGCGGTTATCGAGTTCCATCCACTTCCCACGAGGACGCGCGGCAGCCAACCACCGGAACCATTCCCCCGATACAGCCACAACGCACCCGTGGCCCGTTCGCGTGCCAGCAGGTCCACCCGCTGATCACCGTCGAAATCCCCAGGTGCAGTGATGCTGCTCATTCCATTCCAGCCATGGCCCACCTGTACACGCGGCAACCAACCGCCGGTGCCGTTCCCCCTGTAGAGCCACAGCACCCCGGTAGCTGCTTCGCGACCGATCACATCTGCGGGGCCGTCGCCGTTGAAGTCGCCGAGTGTCTCCAGCGCGTTGAAGATCCCCCAGCCATTGCCGATCTGGATTCCGGAGTTCAAACGCCCGGCACCGGTTCCGGCATACAGTCTCAGCTCGCCGGTCGCGCCGACGCGGGCCAGAATGTCGTTACGCCAGTCCCCGTTGAACTCGGCGGTGGAGCCGGTCAGCGTAGAGGCCGGGATGGGCAGCGCAGTGAAGTTATACGGTTCGCACGTGCGGTCATAGTCACGGACATCGTCATACCACTGGGAAATGTAGACACGGCCGGCGGAGAAGCTGGGTGGAAAGCACCTGTCGAGTGCTTCGGTCGGGTAGTCCAGCCTGCCTGCCGTGGCCCAGACAGGTACGCCCGTCAACCGCCATTGGCCAACGATTTCCTGCCAACCGGCGGCGTAGGAGTAGAAACCGTAGGCGAATCCAGCGTCACGCAATCCGCGCATGAGCCCTTCGACGACGTATCTGTTGTCCAATCGTTGGGCGGCGGTTGCAGCCGGCCATGGTTGGGCAGGGCGCGGTTCAACATCGATCCACACCACCGGCGGGCGGAATCCGATCCGAGTGAGGCTCTGAACGGCGAAGCGGGCCTCCGAATAGCCAACGTTGGAAAGCCGCCCGGCGTGCGTTGTGGACGACCACGGCCCCTGCCCGCCGTAGGTGGTGAGCTGGGCCGCAGTCGGGTAGGTGGCCATGGCGTAGCCGTGGGCCGGCTTGGCGTTGGTGCGCGCCCAGGTTACCTGGTCTGCAAGGCACGGGTTTTCTGTGAAGGCAAGCCCGCGGGTCAGGCCGATGATGACAAACTGGGATGCCGGCGGCGGAAGAGGCAGCCCGAAGCCGCCCTGCGCCGTCGAACACTGTGGCCAGGAAACGTCATGACCGAAAAGGGGCGCCGCGTGAGCCGCGGGAACGGTAGCTCCCAGCATGCCCACAATGAGGCTGAACGTCAGAAGGCAGGTGGTCAACAGCCGGTGGACAGCCGAAGGCGGCGCGGGCGACCCGTAGTCAGATGATCTCCGGAACGAATACTGAGACGTTCCGGGGGAAATTGCTGGTTCAGGGGATGATCCATCCATGGCTCCGCGCTCCTCGTGCCGGTCCAATTTTAGAGCCGACTGCCGTACTTTGCACCGCCCGGTTCGGGATCTTTTTGGCATCGATCCAATCTCGGACCCGTAAAGTGGAAGGTGCAAGAAGTCCCTGCTCAACGATGCGCGGCCACATAACCGGCGCCGCTTAGGCGCTTCCCGTCGTCGAAATGAGTCCCGTGCCTGCAATGCCCGCCGAACGACCAACGCACACCCTTGTCCTGGCGATTCTCGCCCTGGCGGTGGGTGGCTTCGGGATCGGCACTACCGAGTTCGCCATCATGGGGCTGCTGCCCAACATGGTGGATGACCTCGGCGTGGATATCCCCGCGGGCGGGCACGTCATCTCGGCGTACGCGCTGGGCGTCGTCGTTGGTGCTCCCCTGCTCTCAACGCTCGGTGCCCGGCTCCCGCACAAGCGGGTAGCGCTGGCACTGATGGCCCTCTTCACCGTAGGGAACCTCTCCTCCTACATTGCCCACGACTACGGGTGGCTCCTGGTCTCCCGATTCATCTCCGGCTTGCCCCACGGGGCCTTCTTCGGAGTAGCCGCGGTCATCGCCGCATCACTGTCCTCGCCGACGCGGCGTGCCCACGCTGTTGCGATGGTCATGATGGGACTGAGCATTGCCAACGTTGTGGGAGTGCCTTTTGCGACCTGGCTCGGGCAGCAGTTCGGGTGGCGGACCATGTTCATCCTCGTAGGGTTCATCGGCATCCTCACGCTGCTCCTGATCGCCCGCTTTGTACCCCATCAGGACGTACGCGACGGCGCGAGCATCACCCGGGAGCTGGGGGCACTGAAACGGGGACAGGTATGGATGACCCTGCTGATCGGCACGGTCGGTTTCGGCGGATTCTTCGCTGTGTACACCTACATTGCACCGACCATGACGGAAGTGGCCGGTGTCTCCGAAGCTGTGCTGCCGATCGTCGTCGCGCTCTATGGTCTTGGCATGGTCGCAGGCAACGTCGTAGGCGGGCGACTCGCCGATATCTCCGTATTGGGGACCATCTACTGGGTGATGGGAAGCATCTCGGTGTGCCTTCTGCTTTTCGCCGTGGCGGTGCAGTGGGCACCGACGGCCCTGCTGTTCGTCTTCCTCGTCGGGGCGATTGGATCGGCTCTGATCCCCTCGCTGCAGGTGCGCCTGATGGATGTCTCCCCGGACGCTCCGTCGCTGGCGTCTTCCATGAACCACGCGGCGCTCAATACGGCGAATGCGTTGGGCGCGTTTCTCGGCGGCGCGGTGATCGCGCTCGGCTGGGGCTACACGGCACCGGCCCTGGTGGGTGCTGTGCTTGCGGCCTTCGGTCTGGGAGTGGCGTTGATCAGCGGTCGGATGGACCGCGCCGCCACGACTCCGGAGAAGCCGGTTCTCGCCGCCTCCCGCTGAGCTTTTGGCCGCCTCCCGCGGACCCGACGGAAGAAAGCCGTCTAACCGCGCTGAGCCCGGGCGGACGCGTAGAGGCACACAGTTGCTGCGGTACCGACATTCAGGCTCTCAGCGCTGCCGTAAATGGGTACTGACACCCGGTGGCCGGCTGCCTCCAATACTTCCGGCGCCAATCCCTGCGCCTCGTTGCCGAAAAACCAGGCTGTGGAGGCCTCCAGGAACGGCTTCCGTGCGTCCTGCTCATTTACACTAAGGGACGACGGCGCCAGCCGCCTGGCCGCACTCGCGTCCTGAAGCTCGTCCAGGTTCCAGTCGCCGTAGCCGTCGGCCGCCAGCACCGTGACGGAATGACCGGCAAGCGCTGTCAGCAGGTCCCGGGTATCGACGCCGACCACCACGGGCAGATGGAAAAGGGAACCCACAGTCGACCGGACGGTCTTCGGGTTGTAGACGTCCACGCTTCCGCTGGTCAACACCACAGCGTCAGCGCCGGCGGAGTCGGCGGCACGGAGGATAGTCCCGGCATTTCCGGGATCACGAACCTCCACCAGGACGGCAATCAGCCGCGGACTGCGCTCAAGCACCGACGCCAGCGACGAGTCGATGAAACGGCAGACTGCGAGGGCACCCTGCGGCGTGACGGTTGAGCTCATAGCTGCAAGCACCTCGGCCGTCACCATCCGCGGCGGAACCACAGCACCGAACTCCGGGTAGCGCGCCAGGGTCTCAGCCGTCAGATACACGTCCTCCACGACGCCGGCTCCCCCGGCCAGACGGCGGGCCTCGTGGAGGCGCAACGCTTCGCGTACAGCCTGCGGACCTTCGGCGAGGAAGGATTCCTGCCGCTGACGCGCCGAACGCCCCGCAAGCTTCGCTACCTCCCGGACCCGATCTGATCGGGGATTGGTCAGTAGCTGTGCCTGGGGGCGTTCGGATGTATTCATGGATTATTTCAACCGGCTCACGGAACCGGCTGGGTGCGCTGCCTAGGCGTGGACCGGCGCAGAGGTGTCGGACGGCAGTGCGTCCTTGGCGATCTGCACAAGTGCCGCGAACGCGTTGGCGTCAGTTACGGCGAGGTCTGCGAGCATCCGGCGGTCAACCTCAATGCCGGCAGCCTTCAAGCCCTGGATGAGGCGGTTGTACGTGAGGCCATTGGCACGGGACGCAGCGTTGATGCGCTGGATCCAGAGCCGACGGAAGTCGCCCTTGCGCTTGCGGCGATCGCCGTAGCTGTAGACGAACGAGTGGAGCAGCTGCTCCTTTGCCTTGCGGTACAGGCGCGAACGCTGCCCCCGGTAGCCTTTGGCGCGCTCAAGAATAACCCGACGCTTCTTGTGGGCATTGACTGCCCGCTTCACACGTGCCACGTGCGTACTCCTTAGATAGATCGTCCGAACAGAGGTTCCGTGGGCGGCAGTACAGCCGCCTGCGAGGGTGTCCGGAAGTGATAGGGGGTGTGTTAGACGCCGAGCATCTTCTTGATGACCTTGGTGTCAGCCTTGGACACGATCTGGTCGCTGGCCAGACGGCGCGTCAACGTGGAGGGCTTGTGCTCCAGGTAGTGACGACGGTTGGCCTGCTGGCGCTTGAGCTTTCCGCTGCCGGTCAGCTTGAAGCGCTTTTTGGCGCCACTGTGGGTCTTCATCTTCGGCATGGAAACCGATCTCCTTTGGTCTCCGCCGGCACTTTGCCGGCGGCTCTTGCGATCTCCGCAGCGGACTGCGGTGCTTACGTATTGCCTTGCTGCCTGGTGGGCAGCCGACTCCTAGTTGGAGCCGGACGGCTTCGATCGGCTTGGCGTTCCCTTGGCCGGGGCAGCCTTGCCGGTTGGTTTTGGTGCAGCCGACGCAGGCCTGGGCTTCGGCGTTGCTGCAGGTTTGGGCGCGGCAGCGGGCTTCGGCGCAGCTTTCTTCGGCGCTTCCTCTACCTGCGTGGCCTCAGCAGCCTTCGGCGCATCAGTAGCGGGCGCATCCACAGCAGACGCTGCGGTCTCAGGTACTGCCGTCACAGGTGCTGAACTCTCAGCTACAGGAGCATCAGCTACAGGAGTCTCAGACGCCGAAGCTGATCCTGCCGTACGCAGTTCCTCGGGCAGCAAGTCTCCGATGCTCTGCGTCATCGGTGCGGAGCCAGAGGTGTCAACCTTGTCCCTCGACGAATCATTGGCAGCCTTTGACTCGGCGCGCTGGGCAGCACGGCGTGCTTCAGCCTTGGCTTCGGCCTTGTTCTTCACCGGACCGATAACCATCACCATGTTGCGACCGTCAATGCGGGGGGTGGACTCAACCACGCCGACCTCGGACACATCCTCAGCAAACTTCTGCAGGAGGCGGATGCCCATCTCGGGACGCTGCTGCTCGCGACCGCGGAACTGGATCATGGCCTTGACCTTGTCTCCGGCACCGAGGAAGCGGATAGCGTGGCCCCGCTTGGTCTCGTAATCGTGGGTATCGATCTTCAGGCGGAACCGGATTTCCTTCAGCACGGTGTTCGTCTGGTTCTTGCGCGCTTCACGCGCCTTCACCGCGGCTTCGTACTTGTACTTACCGAAGTCCATGAGCTTGGCAACGGGAGGCTTTGCCTGAGGTGCCACCTCAACAAGATCAAGGTCGGACTCAGCGGCGAGGCGGAGGGCGTCTTCGATGCGGACGATTCCAACCTGTTCGCCGGCAGGGCCTACCAACCGCACCTCTGGGACGCGGATACGATCATTGATTCTTGGCTCGCTAATGTGCTGCTCCTGATATCCGTTGAATAACTGAACCGCCTGCAAAAGGAGAAGGCCTCCAACTGCATGCGCAATCGAAGGCCTCGGCATCAGTGCATCAACGGCGCTCCCTACCAAAGGGAGAGCCAGCGCACCGACCTGAACCCGGCTGCCTGTGGCTGCCTCTGGGGCAACGGCGGCAATCGCGGGTGGGAGAGGACTCCGCTTGCATACTGGTGATCTTTTTCATGCCGTTCCCGGCCACAAAAAATAACGACCCCCAGTTGGTCTGTGACAAGCTTACCAGCATGAGCACAGCAGACAATAATCCCGACGCCGCACGCCACACCTTCCAGACGCCGGAGGAAACGCGCGCCGCGTCCGGCAATGCGAACAATCCCGTTCGGGACATTGCGGAAGTCGCCGCCGTCGAGGTGATTACGACGTCGGCAGTGCACCTGATGAGCGCAGCTGCCGTCAAGTGCGGACTGGCTGAGGGCACTGACGCCGAAACGTACAAGGACCTCGACGAGGCCCGCAAGCTGATTACTGCACTCGCCGGCTTCATCACCGCCGCAGCTCCGGAGATCGGCAGCCAGCATGCCGGCCCGTTGCGCGATGGCCTGAGGTCCCTGCAGCTTGCGTTCAGGGAAGCATCACTCATCCCTGACGCTCCAGGCCAGGGACCGGGCGAGAAGTTCACCGGTCCGGTCAACTGACTGTCCTTCGCGAAACGGGATCTGAGAGATCAGGCGAAGCGCCGCCGTCGTAGTACCTGTTGTGCTCCCAGACACGCCAGGCTCAGGGCGGCGGCCGCTGCGCCCACTGCGACGAACCCGCCCCACGGGCCCACCGAGTCGATCATCACGCCTGCCAGCGGCGCGCCCAGTGCCACTCCGGAGGTGAGGGCTGAGCCATACCAGCCCATGGCTTCCCCCCTGCGTTCCTCGGTGACCAGATGAGCAATCCGCTCCGAGGCCGCGGAGAGAACCGGAGCACACAGCAGCCCTGGCGCAATTGAGAGCAACGCAAGAACCACCGTGCTTTCCGCAAAGCCCATCGGGATGGTGAGAACCGCCATCAGCAGCAGGAGCACCAGCGGCGAGAGCGGTCGGTGCATGGCACCGTAGACGAGGCCGCCCACAACGGACGCCGAGCACCAGGCGAGGAAGACCCAGCCCAGCTCGAAGGCCCGCTGATCGGCTTCCAGTACCGCGATGATGCCGACATCCGTGCCGGCAAGGACAAGGCCGGCACCGGCGGCCACGATCATGACCACGGCCACCGGCAGCGTGAGCCATGCGAAACTGTGCGCCATCCGCGCCCGCGCCCGTCCAGCACGGGCCGGCCGCGCTCCGGGAACGAGTTCTGCTGACGCTTCACTGACGTGGGCTGGAGCTGATGCCACCAACACTTCCACGGCCGCTGCATCATCCTGCCCTCCGGACAGCGTGGCACCGACGGCTCCCGGCTGGGTACTGCGTGTCGGCGGGTTGAACCACATGAGGAACAGCCCCGCCACGGCGGTGGAAAAGCCCACAACAGTCAGTCCCAGCACCGTGGACACCTGCGTTGCGAGCACAGCCCCCAACGCCGGCCCGCCCATGAAGATCACCTCGGTGGCCACCGCGTCGAGGGTGAAAGCCGTCCGGCGGGAGTTTCCGCTCACGAGCACACCCAAAGACTGCCGGACAACGGAGAACACGGGAAGGGTAAAGATGCCGCCAACGAGCGCGGCCAGCAGCAGCCACTCGTATGACAGGTGGGGCGCCACCGACCAGATCACGGCCTCGGCAATCACCGACGGAATCAGCGCGGCCCGCAGGCCTGCTGTATCGACACGCCGGCCGCGCCAGGGCGCACCGACGGCGATACCGATGGTCATCACTGCAGCTACGGCCCCCGCCTCGGCATAACCGCGTTCGAGGGTCTGCACCACGTGGAGGGTAAGCAGCACCCCTGCGGCAGAGTGGGGAAAGCGTGCGATCATTCCCACGATCAGCAGTCGGCGGACCGGGACAATCCTGAGCAGCTCCCGGTAAACGGCAAAGTTCAACGTTCTTCATCTTTCACGCGGGCCCAACCGCGTGGAAGATCAACGCGTGAGCCGGATTTCGAGCGAGTCCACCCGCTCGACAAACTCCTGCAGGTTTTGGAGGCGGTCCTGGAACGCCGCCGCTGTGGAGCGGACGTCCTCCTGTGAGAGACCTTCCTCAAGTACGAGGGTCAGGCGCAACTCGGGACCGGCACCGCCGCCTCCAACCACTTTACCGCCAGCGGTGCGGCTTGAAATTCCTCCCCCGGGCGCGATTTCGACCCTGCGAATGCTCCCGCCCGGAACGACCGCCTTCCCCACGAGGCGGGCCAGGTCCGGATCAGAGTACGACGGCGACCATTGGCCCTGTTGCGCCAGCGCCCAGAGAGCGGGGCGGCGCACGACGAATGTCACTTCTGCGCCCGGATCGACCACCATGAGTTCAGCTTTCTCGGACACCGCGGCCAGGGCTGCCCGGGAGGCGAAGACCGCAACGGGCCTGGCCTCCGGATGCCAGCTTTGGAGGTGCGCCGTGGCTGTGAAGACCGGCAGGGCGCTCCGCCCGTCCGGCGCCTTGATGGTTACCAGCGCCATGTCGGCTTCCTTGTCACCTTCATGGTGCCGGTCCCCGGGAGCTGCAGTGACATCATCAGCAGCTTCCGGGCCGCCAAGCTGCGCGATCACCGGCACGAAGACACGGATTTCCGTCAGCGCCCGCAGCACTGCGGCCTCATCAGCGGCGCCGTGCACCAGAGCCTGCAGGGCAGCGGCGTAAACCGCCGGCACCGCGCCGTCGTCCTTGTCGAAGGCGTGCAGCGGGTTCCCGCCGCCGGAAAGATCCCTTCCTTCCCAGGCGCGGCCTGCCGAGTCAGCGATGTTACCGCTCAGCGCCGCTTCGATGTGGGCAGGAAGCCTCCGCTCTGCCATGGCTAGCGCTCCGGGAGCCCCGCGACGTCGAGCGCCTGCGGTAGTGTGAAGGCGCCCGCATAGAGGGCCTTTCCTACAATGGCGCCTTCAAGCCCATCGGGGACCAACTGCCGGAGCGCGGCAAGGTCATCCAAACTGGAGATGCCGCCGGATGCCACCACGGGCCGCTCGGTTTTCTCGAGCACCTCCCGGAGGAGCTGGAGGTTGGGACCCCGAAGCGTTCCGTCTTTGGTCACGTCAGTCACGACATAGCGAGCACAGCCGGCATCATCCAGGCGGGCGAGTACCTCCCAGAGGTCACCGCCTTCCTCCGTCCAGCCGCGGGCAGCCAGGGTGGTGCCACGAACGTCGAGACCGACGGCCACGGCGTCGCCGTAGCGGGCAATTGCGCTGGCTGTCCACACGGGATTTTCCAGGGCCGCGGTGCCGAGGTTTACCCGCTCCGCTCCGAGCTCGAGCGCCTGGTCCAGGGACGCGTCATCCCGGATCCCGCCGGAGAGCTCCACTTTGATGCTCAGTTCCTTGACAACGCGGGCAAGCAAATCGCGATTTGATCCCCGGCCGAAGGCCGCGTCCAAGTCAACGAGATGGACCCATTCGGCGCCGTCGTTCTGCCATTGCAGTGCGGCATCGAGTGGATCGCCATAACTTGTTTCGCTGCCGGCCGCTCCCTGTACCAGCCGGACGGCCTGGCCGTCGGCCACGTCAACCGCAGGGAGCAGTTCGAGGATGGGCGATTCGGTGAAGGGACTCATTCGCTTCCTTTGTTCTTAAGATCGGTGCCGGCGCAGCCGGACAGTTAGGGGGTCAGGGTGAGCAGGTACGCGGCGAGCAGCGCCAGGACGGCGAGAACGCCGAAGCTGATGGTGAGCGCGCGGGGCATCTGCTGGCGATGGAATGAAACGACGCCGCCGATCAGCAGCCCCGCCAGTCCCATGAGAATCAGGCTCCACATGGATCAGCGAAGGCTGCCGGTCCAGTTACGCAGCAGCTGCGCACCGGCGTCGCCGGATTTTTCGGGGTGGAACTGCGTGGCGGAGAGTGGGCCATTCTCCACCGCGGCAATGAACGGGCTGCCGTGCGTGGACCAGGTGACGAGCGGCGGCCGCATAGCCGGCTGGGTGACGTCGAAGTTCCATTCCTGCACACCGTAGGAGTGAACGAAGTAGAAGCGCTCTTCAGCAATGCCCTCGAAAAGCACCGACCCGGCGGGGGCGTCGACGGTGTTCCAGCCCATGTGCGGCACAACTTCCGCCTTGAGCCGTTCGACCGTACCGGGCCACTCCCCCATGCCCTGGGTCCGTACGCCGTGTTCCACCCCCTCCTCAAACAGGATCTGCAACCCGACGCAGATTCCGAGGACGGGGCGACCGCCGGCAACACGACGGCCGATCATGCGCAGCGCGTCTACCTCTTTCAAGCCCTGCATGACGGCGGCAAACGCTCCCACACCGGGCACGACGAGCCCGTCGGCGTTGAGGACATCATCAGCCGCTGAACTCAGTGTGACTTCAGCGCCGACGTGTTCCAGTGCCCGCACCGCCGAACGAATGTTCCCGGAACCATAATCGAGAACTGTCACTTTCGGCGCGCTCATAGCGCTCCCTTGGTGGAAGGGATTCCGCTCACCCGCGGGTCCGGTTCAACCGCGGCGCGAAGGGCGCGGGCGAAAGCCTTGAACTGGGCCTCGACGATGTGGTGCGGATCCCGGCCGCCAAGGACCGTCATATGCAGGCAAATCTGGGCGTGCAGGGTGATCGCCTCGAAGACATGGCGCGTCAGGGATCCCGTGAAATGTCCGCCGATGAGGTGGTACTCCTGGCCTGTGGGTTCACCTGAGTGAACCAGATAGGGGCGCCCGGAAATGTCGACGACGGCATTGGCGAGAGCTTCGTCCAGGGGCACAGTTGCCTCACCAAACCTCCGGATACCTGCCTTGTTGCCGAGAGCCTCGCGCAGAACCTCACCGAATGTGATTGCTACATCCTCCACAGTGTGGTGGACATCGATGTGGGTGTCGCCGGTGGCCCTCACGGTGAGATCGATCAATGAGTGCTTTGCCAGGGCCGTCAGCATGTGGTCGTAGAACGGCACGGACGTGCTGATCTCCGAGCGCCCGGTGCCGTCTAGATCGACCTCGACGAACACCGACGACTCACTCGTGGTCCGCTCACGTCGGGCAGCGCGATTGGCAGTAGCTTCCGCGGTCATGGATGGTCCTTACGGTTGTTTCGGCAGCGAGACGGGCGGCGGGCCCGCATGTGCGTCCCGGTCCAGTTTAGGAGACACGCGGCCGGATCAAAGATTCGAGGGCTTTCAGGAAGGTTGTGGTCTCTTCCTGCGTTCCGGCGGTCACCCGAAGGTGGCCCGGAATCCCGACGTCCCGGATAAGAACCCCGGCATCAAGCAGGTCCTGCCAGACGGCGCCCGGATCATCGAGCCCTCCGAACAGCACAAAATTGGAGTCCGAAGGTGCAACGGGCAGACCCATCCCCGTCAGCCCGGACACAATGCGGTCTCTTTGCCGCTTGATCTCATCCACGTTGGCGAGCAGCTTCGCCGAATGGGTCAGCGCCGCGACAGCCGTGGCCTGCGTAATCGCCGACAGGTGGTACGGGAGACGCACGAGCCGAAGCGCATCCGCAATTTCCGGCGCTGCGGCCAAGTACCCGAGACGGGCTCCGGCCAGCGCAAAGGCTTTACTCATGGTGCGCGAGACGATAAGCCGTTCCCTGCCGGGCAGGAGCTCCAGCGCACTCGGAGTGCCGGAGTGGGAAAACTCTGCATACGCCTCGTCCACAATGACGATTGCCTGCGCCGCTTCGCCTGCATCGTAGACCTCGGAAACCACCTCCAGGGGAAGCGCTGTGCCGGTCGGGTTGTTCGGGCTGCACAGGAAGACAATGTTTGCGCCCGTGGCGGCTACCTCGCTGGCGGTGGTACGAGCGTCCAGGTCGAAGGATTCATCCCTCGAACCTGTCAGGTATCCAGTACCGGTGGAGCCTGCGAGCAGCGGATACATCGAGTAGGTGGGAGGAAATCCCAACGCAGTCCGGCCCGGTCCGCCGAACGCGAGGAGGACGTGCTGCAAAACCTCATTGGATCCATTCGCCGCCCAGATGTTGTCCGCGGTGAGTCCGTGCCCTAGGTACGTGGCGAGATGTTCGCGAAGCACGGTGAACTCCCGGTCAGGGTAGCGATTCAGCCCCGCCACGGCGCCCTCGACTGCTTCAACAATTGCACTGCGAACATCCTCCGGAACGCCATGGGTGTTCTCATTGACGTTCAGCAGAATGGGCACATCGATCTGGGGCGCACCGTATGGTCGAAGGCCGCGCAGATTCTCGCGGATCGGCAGTCTGTTAAGGCGTTCTAGCGGATCGGTCACCATGAGAGTTTAAGGCCGCCCCATCCGCCACGAAGAATTCCGCTGAAGCCGGGCGAACTGTTACGAGCCAACCTGTGAAGAATCAGCGCGCCTACCGCTGTGCGGAAGCAGATCCGCTCCTTATGGATTTCCAACCGGAATATGAAGCGACTGCCCGGCCTGCACGGTCGACGAGCCTAGAACATTCAGTTCGACGATTTCCTCAACGACGGCTCGCGGATCACGTTCCGGCGCGTACTCGGCAGCAAGAGCCCAGAGTGTCTCCCCCGATGCAACACTGACCCGGACAGTGTCCGTGAGGTCACCGCCGGCTGTCGCTGCCTGCGCCTGGGAGGTGAAGAACGAAGCAACCACCAGCAGTACGGCAACAAGCAATGCGACCGGAATTGCCACCAGAACCACCCAGCCGCGACGGGTGAGATGAAGGCGCGGCGCCGCAGCCGGCCCGTTATTCTCACGGTCCTCTGGGTGAAGTACGGAAGCTGATCCTGCGATATGGAGCGTAGACATGGCGTCCACCTTTCTCGTTGTGTGGATCTCCCACAGCTTTGTTCGAAGCTGTGTTCTATTCCTCTGCACTTATTATTAGCACTTGTAAACTAATATTGTCGAGACTCACTCGAACAAATGTTTGAAAACACGTCCCGCCTCCCCTAGCGTTGCTGTCAAGGGTGACGGTCCGGCTGCTTCACAAACCAGCTCATCACCCGCCACTGACAAAAATGGTTGGCGAGCCGGCAGTCCGGGCCCGGCCGGAGGAAGGGATGCATCTCGTGGCAGATCTCAGTGCGGCAAAGGACATGGCAGAGGTGCCTTCGCCCGATGCGAAGCGCGGACGCGGAAGGCCGCGCGGCAGGGCCATGCCAAAGGGAATGACAGCACGTCAGACAAAAATTCTCGAGACAATTCAGCGCAGCGTAGCTGCGCACGGCTACCCGCCCTCAATGCGCGAGATCGGTGACACCGTAGGGCTTGCGAGTCTGTCCAGCGTCACGCACCAGCTTTCACAGCTGGAACGCATGGGTTACATCCGCCGCGATCCCAAGCGCCCGCGAGCGATGGAAATCCTGCTTCCTCTCACGCTCGGTGACAGCACACCGCGTGCGCTGCCCTCCTCCGCCGAAAGGGAGGAACCTGCGCGGGCATCGTCGGCCGTCGACGCGGCAATGGTCCCGCTGGTCGGACGGATTGCAGCCGGAGGTCCTATTCTGGCGGATCAGGTTGTTGAGGATGTCATGCCACTGCCCCGGCAGCTCGTCGGGCACGGCGATCTGTTCATGCTGCGTGTTTCAGGTGACTCCATGATTGATGCAGCGATCTGCGACGGAGACTGGGTAGTGGTCCGCCAGCAGAGCACAGCCGAGAACGGCGATGTGGTGGCAGCACTCCTCGATGATGAGGCCACAGTGAAGACCTTCCGGCAGCGTGACGGTCACACCTGGCTTCTGCCGCAGAACACCAATTACGAGCCGATACTCGGTGACCACGCCACCATCATGGGCAAAGTTGTCTCGGTGATGCGTGCGCTCTGACCGAGGCGCGCGGCATGGTGCTAGGCGCGCTGCGTCTCAGCGAGCCGGGAGAGGACCCCGAGCGCCGTTGCGCGGTCCGTCGTCGACCAAAACGGCGGTAGCGCAGCCCTGAGGAAGCCGCCGTAGCCCGCGGTTGCCAGCCGGGAGTCCAGTACTGCCACCATGCCTCGATCATCGTGGGCGCGGATGAGGCGGCCGGCTCCCTGCGCAAGACGAACGGCGGCATGGGTAGCGGAAACATTCATGAATCCGTTGCCTCCGGCCTTTGCGACAGCTCGGGTCCGCGCAGTCATGAGCGGATCATCAGGTCGGGGAAACGGTATGCGGTCGATGGTGACAAGCCGGCAGGCAGTTCCAGGCACATCGACGCCCTGCCACAGCGACATAGTGCCGAACAGGCAGGTGTCGGGCTCCTCTGAAAACTGCTTCACCAGCGCGGACATGGAAGATTCACCCTGACAGAGAATCTCAACGTCGAGCCGGTCCCTCAACGCGTCAGCAGCGTCCTCCGCCGCACGCCGCGAAGAGAACAGTCCCAGCGCTCCTCCCCGGGAGGCTTTGATGAGCGCCTCCAGCTCATCCAGTTGTTCCCCGGAAGTCCCGCGGCCCGGTTTGGGCAGGTCCTTGGCAACGTACAGGACACCCTGACGGGGATAGTCGAATGGGCTGCCAACGTCCACGCCGGTCCATGACGGCGCTCCCTCGCCCGTCAAACCGAGGGACCCGGCAACCGGTCCGAACTCCGAGCCGATTGCGAGCGTAGCTGACGTGAGCACAACCGTGTGGTCCTCGAACAATCCCCGCCTCAGACGCCCGGCAACCGACAGCGGCGCAATGCTGATCGTGGCAGGCGAGGAGTCATCAGCCGCGGAGTAACCGGAGCCCGGTGTAAAGGTACTTGGCCGACTCGCCCAGAGCACTTCGCCCGCGCCACCTGCTGCGACCATCCGTTCGGACAATTCGAGCAATACCAACAGCCGTGAGCGTGCCATCTGGCGGCCACCGTCTGCCGACTGGGAGGACCCGTCGGAACTCGATTCGGACAGCGCCAGGCGGCATGACTCCCGCAATTGCACGAGCGCGAGTTCCTGCAACTCGTCCAGTCCCCCAGCCATCAGACCCGTGGGCTGAGCGTCGAACGCGTTCTCGAAGGCATCCTGCGCGGCCGCCAATGTGTCCGTGTTGGAACCGAGATGGCGCCTCGCCGCTGAGGCCGCAGCGCCGATCAGTGCTCCTGACAGTTGCCCAGACACCGCAGACGTGACGCGGTCGTGTAGCTCGTGCGCCTCGTCAATGACCACTACGTCGTGCTCCGGAAGGACCGCCAGCCCCTCGAAAGCGTTGATCGCCAGCAGCGCATGGTTGGTGATGACAATGTCCGCTTTTCCTGCCCTCTCCCGTGCGCGCTCGCTGAAGCATTCCTCAGCAACGGGACACTTTTGCGCACCAAGGCACTCCATGCTGGACACCGATACCTGGCGCCAGGCCCGGTCGCTGACACCGGGAAGGAGTTCGTCCCGGTCCCCGGTCTCCGTTTCTTCCGCCCACTCCCGCAACCGCACGATTTCCCGTCCGAGCGGGGTGGAAGGTCCTGCCGCAGGATGCGGCGCCGCGGTGTCACCGTCGAGGGAGAAGAGGGCTCCCGAATCATCCTCGTCGGGGAAACCTCCTGCCGTCTTATGCCTGCAGACATAGTTCCCCCGGCCTTTCAGAAGCGCTACGTCGACCGGCCGAGGAAGCGAACCACGCAGGGTCTCGAGAAGTCTCGGCAGATCGCGGTTGACGATCTGGGACTGAAGGGCAAGGGTGGCCGTCGAGACGATCGAGGTTGTGTCACCCTTCACGGCATGCGCGATGAGCGGAAGCAGATAGGCCAGTGACTTCCCTGTTCCGGTTCCGGCCTGCACCAACAGGTGTGTGCCGTTGCCGATTGCTTTCTCGACCTGGCGTACCATTTCATGCTGCCCGCTACGCTGCTGCCCGCCCATCGCCGCTACGACGTCATCAAGCAGTCGAAGGGGACTGATGCTTCCCTCAGCCATGCGTGACGAACGGCTCCAGTTCTGCCGCCAGACCTTCCCTGACCATCACATCTACCCGAGTGCCGTCCTCCACATGCTCCAGGCCGAGGATCTCTGCGTCCGGCTGATGCAGTCGGCTCACGATGTCTCCGCGCTGGTAGGGCACGAGCAGAGTCAGTTTCACGCTTGGACGCGGGATGGACTGGCTGATCAGTTCCAGCAGCTCCTCGATCCCCTGACCTGTGCGGGCGGAAACAATTGCATGGCGGGGTTCGCGCTGCCTGAGGCGTTCAAGCACAAACGGATCTGCCGCGTCGGCCTTGTTCAGGACGACGATCTCAGGCACTTTGCGTGCGTCGACTTCCGTCAGGACGTCGCGGACCGCTGTGATCTGCCCCTCCGGATCCGGATGGGATGCGTCCACAACGTGGAGGATCAGGTCCGCATCAGCAACTTCCTCGAGCGTCGAACGGAACGCCTCGACGAGCTGGGTGGGGAGCGACCGGACAAAACCGACGGTGTCAGCAAGAGTGAACTCGAGTCCGTCAGGCGTCTGTGCCCGGCGGATGGTGGGGTCCAGGGTCGCGAACAGCGCGTTCTCCACCAGCACGCCCGCATCGGTCAACCGATTGAGGAGAGACGACTTTCCGGCGTTCGTGTACCCGGCAATTGCCACTGATGGAACCTCATGACGACGACGGTTGGCGCGCTTGGTCTCGCGTGCGGGCTTCATGCCCGCGATTTCGCGCCGCAGCTTGGCCATCCGCGTGCGGATCTTCCGCCTGTCGAGTTCGATCTTGGTTTCACCCGGCCCGCGTGAACCCATACCGGCACCGGCGCCGCCAACCTGGCCGCCAGCCTGACGGGACATCGAATCGCCCCAGCCGCGCAGCCGCGGAAGGAGGTACTCAAGCTGCGCAAGCTCGACCTGCGCTTTGCCTTCACGGGACTTTGCATGCTGGGCAAAGATGTCCAGGATGAGCGCCGTGCGGTCGATGACCTTCACCTTGACGATGTCCTCAAGCCCCCGGCGCTGGGAGGGGGCCAGTTCGCTGTCAACGACAACGGTGTCCGCACCAGTGGCCATCACAATGTTCTTGAGCTCTTCCGCTTTGCCGGCCCCGAGGAACGTTCCGGGATCCGGCTTCAGGCGCCGCTGGATGATGCCGTCAAGCACTTCCGATCCCGCCGTCTCAGCCAGGGCAGCGAGTTCACGCAGTGAATTTTCAGCGTCATCAACCGTCCCTTCGCCCCAGATGCCGGCCAGCACCACCCGCTCAAGGCGAAGTTGGCGATACTCGACTTCGGTGACGTCTTCGAGTTCGGTGGAGAGCCCGGCCACACGCCTCAGTGCGCGCCGCTCCTCACGATCCTGCTGTTCACCGTCGTAACCCGTGTGCTCTTCGTCGAGATCAGACAGCGCCTGCGCGCGGCCACCGGGCCCGCTACCGAAACGCCGTTGGGAACCGCTCGAAGACGAGGCGGAGTCCTTGGCAAGTATCCGATCAATGACGGCCTGGATTTCATCCGGGCCCATTTCCGGCTCGGGCGTTGCGGACGCTCCGTTATGTGTGGTCATACTCTCCCTTGGTGATCGTCTTTCCATGGTAGTCCGTTGCCCCCGCGGCATGGGCAAAAATTCTCTCAGCGCGGAGGGACAACTCCTGCACAGCCAGCGGTCCCCGGCCGCACGGGTACGGCCCGGAGCACTAGGCTGGAGCATTATGGATTCGCAGCACTACTTCAGCGCCGCCCCCTCCGGACCCGACAAGCGCCGGCCGCTCCGGGTACCCATTGCGGGTCAGGAACGTGACCTCATCACCTCAGGTGGCATCTTCAGTCCCGACGGCATCGACAAAGGCACAGCTATCCTGTTGTCGGAGGTGCCTCCCGTCACCGGTTCCACTCTGCTTGATATTGGTTCCGGCTGGGGCCCGCTTGCCCTGACCATGGCCGTTCAGGCACCGCACGCCCGGGTCATCGCAATCGATGTGAACGAACGCTCGTTGGAGTTGACGAGGGAGAACGCCCGGAGGCTGGAGCTGGGCAATGTGGCGGCCATGCTGCCCGACGACGTCAACCCTGACATTGCCTTCGACACGATCTGGTCCAATCCACCGATTCGGATCGGCAAAGAGGCGCTTCACGAACTCCTCTTGCGCTGGCTCCCGCGCCTTGCTCCCGGCGGGAGCGCATGGTTGGTAGTCCAGAAGAACCTCGGTGCGGATTCGCTGCAGCGTTGGCTTGCAGCGCAGCTGCCGCCCGACTATGAAGTCGACCGCCCTACCACGTCGAAGTCTTTCCGCATTCTGCGGGTTGAGCGGACCGCACCGGAAAACGCCCGGAAGGCCTAGCTGAACGTACCTCGCGCCACGAGCACCGCGGGACCGCTGAGATGCACATGCTCTCCCCCCTGTGCGCTGACTGTGAAGCGGACGCCGACGATTCCGCCGGGCACTGTCACGCTCCAGACGTCGGGCGCGTCCGCTCCCGCCCAGTAGCGGGTGGCAATTGCAGCGGCGCAGGCTCCGGTTCCGCAGGAGAGGGTTTCTCCAACCCCCCGTTCGTGCACGCGCATGCTCAGCTGTCCAACGCCGTCGTGCATGAGTGGATCATGCGGGACGACGAATTCCACGTTGGTTCCGTGCGGCGGTGCCGGGTCCACCGAAGGCGCGTCGAACAGCCGCGTGGCGCGAAGCTCCGCGATTTCGGCAAGGGCGACGACCGTGTGTGGATTACCCATGCTGATTGACAGTCCAGGCCGGGCGACCTGCAGCCCGTCTGCTTCGACCAGCGAGTCGGTTGCACGCGCGGCCGCGGCTTCCGGGTAGATGAACTCCCACGGCCCCATGTCCACGGAGTACCCATCGACTGACCGCTTCACCACTTTGACGCCGCCGCGGGTGCCGATGGCCATCGAGGCGCCATCCGCCAACTCAACCAGACCGGATTCGAGGAGGAAATGGACGAAGACGCGGACACCATTGCCGCACATCTCTGATACCGAGCCGTCGCTATTGCGGTAGTCCATGAACCATTGCGCTTCAGGAGTGTCCTCAAGCAGGGCCCGTCCCTCGGGAAGGAACGACGACGGCACGGCACGGATCAATCCGTCCGCGCCGATACCCCGGTGGCGGTCACAGGCGGCAGCCACATCGGCTGCGGTCACATCGACCGAGCCGTTCGGGTCTGCCACCAGAATGAAGTCATTACCGGTACCGTGCCCCTTGGAGAAGGAGAGTCCCGTCAGTCCCGGCCTTGCGGACAATGCTGGTTCAGTGTGTGAAGTCACGTTACCTAGGATAGGGGGCGTGCGCGGCGACGGCGCCCAGCGCCTTCGTGAGGAGCTCCGGATCATGCCAGTTGAACCACTGAATCCGCTCGTCGGCCCGGAACCACGTCAGCTGCCGGCGGGCGAACCTGCGGGTAGCCGCGACGGTGTCTTCGGCTGCCTCTGCTGCTGACCAGCCTCCGTCGAGTACCCGCAGAAACTGGCTGTATCCCAGCGCGCGGGAAGCCGTGCGGCCGCTTCGCAGCCCGAGGTCGTCCAGCCTGCGGACCTCCTCCAGCAACCCCCGCTCCACCATCGAGTACACCCGCTGAGCGAGTCTCTCCTTGAGGACGTCCCGATCGGCCTGCAATCCGATCTGGACGGCAGACTGGTGATAGACGCGGCGCGGCATGTACGAACTGAAGGGCCGGCCCGTGAGCTCGTGCACCTCAAGGGCGCGGATCACCCGCCGCTCGTCCCCCAGCCGTTCCGCCGATACCGCGTCGACTGCGGCAAGGCGCTCCCGCAGTGCAGGAAGGCCCACCTTGTCTCTTTCAGCCTCGAGACCGGCTCGAACGACGGCGTCGGTCGGTGGAAATTCAAGCTCGTCGAGCACCGCACGGACGTACAGGCCTGATCCGCCGACGAGAATGGGCACGTTTCCCCGCGCACGCACCTGCGCAATTACCTCGCGGCTGTGCTCCTGATAACGGGCGACACTTGCTTCCTCACGCACATCGAGGATGTCCAACAGGTGATGGGGAACAGCTCTGCGTTCACCGACTGACAGCTTGGCGGTGCCGATGTCCATGCCGCGGTAAAACTGCATGGCATCGGCGTTGATGATCTCACCGCCGAGCGCCTCGGCCAGCGCGATGCCCAACTCGGACTTTCCGGATCCGGTGGGCCCGACGACGGCGATCACCGGCGTCGCGGGCGCAGCAACAGCGCGGCTCACCTCAGTTGCTGCGGAGAGGAAGCGAGGGCATGCCGAGCACTACTGACCTGCCTGCCGCAGCGCCGACGCCGGGGGCCGGCGCCCCGCACGATTCTGCCTGAGATCGGTCCCAAGCGTCGCCTGCGCGTGAGCGGCGGAGCTGATAGTCCGACGCCGACGGATCGGCGACGAGGTGGAACGCGGCAGCTCCGGTGACAGTCACCGTCACGAGATCGCCAGGCCGCGGAGCGTCTGCTCCTTCGGGCACGGAGAAGTGAACGAGCCGCTGGTCGCGCGCCCGCCCACTCAGTCGGTGGGTCTCATGGTCCTTGCGACCCTGATGAGCAGTAACGAGCACCTCCACCTGCCGTCCAACCTGCGCCGCGTTCTCTTCGCGGCAGATGCGGTCCTGCAGCTCGGTGAGCCGCTCATACCGCTCCTGCACCACGGCCTTCGGGAGCTGATCCGGCAGGTCCGCGGCAGGCGTGCCTGGGCGCTTGGAGTATTGGAAGGTAAACGCCGTCGCGAAACGCGACTGCTCCACGACCCGAAGCGTCTCCTGGAAGTCCTCTTCGGTTTCTCCGGGGAATCCGACGATGATGTCGGTGGAAATCGACGCATGCGGCATCCGCGATCGGACCCGGTCAAGGATGCCGAGGAACTTTTCAGAACGGTAGGACCGCCGCATTGCCTTCAGGATCCGGTCCGACCCAGACTGCAACGGCATATGCAGCTGCGGAGCAACATTCGGGGTCTCTGCCATTGCATCAATGACGTCATCGGTGAAGGCGGCCGGATGGGGGCTCGTAAACCGGACCCTTTCCAAACCGTCGATGCTTCCGCAGGAGCGCAGGAGTTTCGCGAACGCACCGCGGTCCCCGAACTCGACACCGTAGGAGTTGACGTTCTGGCCGAGCAGAGTCACTTCGATAGCGCCGTCCGCCACAAGGGCCTCGATCTCGGCGAGGATATCCCCGGGGCGCCTGTCCTTTTCCTTGCCGCGCAGCGAGGGCACGATGCAGAAGGTGCAGGTGTTGTTGCAGCCAACGGAGATCGACACCCAGCCGGAGTACACGGCATCACGTTTGGTCGGCAGGGTGGACGGGAAAACGTCCAGGGATTCGAGGATTTCAAGCTGCGCTTCCTCGTTGTGGCGTGCCCGCTCAAGGAGCGCGGGCAAGGCTCCGATGTTGTGTGTGCCGAAAACGGCGTCCACCCACGGCGCCTTGCGGAGGATCGTTTCGCGATCCTTTTGGGCTAGGCATCCACCGACCGCGATCTGCATTCCAGGCCGTGACTGCTTGACCGGCGCGAGCTGGCCGAGGTTTCCGTACAGCTTATTGTCCGCGTTCTCGCGAACAGCACAGGTATTGAAGACGACGACGTCGGCCTCGTCGCCGCCGGCGCTCACATACCCGGCGGACTCAAGCAGCCCGGAGATCCGTTCGGAATCATGGACGTTCATCTGGCAACCGAAGGTGCGCACCTCATAGGTGCGCTGCGTGGCAGAGAGGGGCTCGGCCGGCTGTGCTGACGGGGAGGGGTAGGCAACTGTGGAACTCACCTGTTAAGGGTACGGCCCACCGAGAGCAGCCCCAACCCGGCCAACTACCGCCGGGGAAGACGGGCGGTTGAGATTACTCCTGCTGGTCAAGGACATCCTTGACGATGGAGAACGCGAGCGACGGCGCATAGCCCTTGCGTCCGAGCATTGCCACAAGCCGGCGCACCTGCTTGTCACGGGATGCACGGTCACCAGGATCCGCAAGGGGCCTCGCCTTTCTCCGCACAAGGTCCTCGGCCGCTGACCGCTCGTCTTCGTCTGTCCGCTGGAGCAGTGCGTCCTCGGCCAGCTCTCCAGTGATGCCCTTCTCAGCGAGCTCGCGCTTGATGGCGGACCGCGCAAGCGACCTGGTCTGTGCCCGGCTTCGTACATACATGCGGGCAAACTCGGCATCATCAATCAGTTGAACTTCCTCGTAGCGATCCAGGATGCCCGCCGCCACCTCTTCTGAGACACCCCGCTCACGAAGTTTAGTGTGAAGCTGGTGGCGGCTGCGCGGGGCCATGGAGAGCTGGCGCAGGACGATAGCGCGTGCCACCTCATGGGGATCGGCCTCGGGCGTGAGATCAGCAGGCGAGCCCGGCGTAGGAGCCCGCGGGCCGCTCTTCCGTGCTGAACGCCGGGCACTGCGCTGCGTTGCTGCACCCGGAGTTCCGAAGAATCCGTTCATGGACCGCTAGCGGTCCCCGCCGCCGACTGCCTTCAGCTTGGGACCATCCTGTTCCGGTGTCTCCTCCACCGCACCTCCGACGCCGAGCTTCTGCCGGATCTTCTGTTCGAGCTCATCCGCCAGGTCCGGGTTGTCGAGCAGGAACTTGCGGGCGTTCTCCTTGCCCTGGCCCAGCTGGTCTCCGTCATAGGTGAACCAGGCTCCGGACTTCTTCACGAGACCGTTCTCCACGCCAACATCGATCAACCCACCCTCGCGAGAGATTCCGAAGCCGTAGAGGATGTCGAACTCCGCCTGTTTGAACGGCGGAGCCATCTTGTTCTTGACGATCTTCGCCCGGGTCCGGTTACCAACCGGATTGGTACCTTCCTTGAGCGTTTCAATGCGCCGCACGTCGATCCGCACTGATGCGTAGAACTTCAGCGCCTTGCCGCCTGTGGTGGTTTCAGGGCTGCCGAAGAACACACCGATCTTCTCGCGGAGCTGGTTGATAAAAATGGCAGTTGTCTTGGTCTGGCTCAGACGGCCGGTGATCTTACGCAGCGCCTGGCTCATCAACCGGGCCTGCAAACCCACATGGCTGTCACCCATCTCTCCCTCGATCTCAGCGCGCGGAACGAGGGCGGCAACGGAGTCGATCACGACGATGTCAATGGAACCAGAGCCCACGAGCATGTCCATGATCTCCAGGGCCTGCTCACCGGTGTCCGGCTGGGAGACGAGAAGAGCGTCGGTGTCCACCCCAAGCTTCTTGGCGTACTCGGGATCCAGCGCGTGCTCCGCGTCAATGAAGGCGGCAATGCCGCCGTTGCGTTGGGCGTTGGCCACAGCGTGCAAGGCAACGGTGGTTTTACCCGACGATTCCGGACCATAGATTTCCACCACCCGGCCCCGCGGCAGACCACCGATGCCAAGCGCTGCATCGAGTGCGATCGAACTGGTGGAAATGGTCTCGATAGGAGCGCGGACCTCGTCTCCAAGGCGCATGACTGAGCCCTTGCCGTATTGCTTATCAATCTGTGCCAGTGCGGCTTCGAGAGCCTTTTCACGATCGGCTGGTACGGCCATCATTCACCTCGGTATACTCATGGCCGCCAGGGCCTGTTTTTCTCTTCCCCTTGACCGTAGCGTCCCCCTCCGACAGTTTGCCCCGCGGGGCATCCGATGTGGACATCCCACTTGAAGCGGCGGGATTGTGGAGGGCGAGTGGCATGGGAATCTTCTGATTCCAGCATAGTCCGGATCCGAACACATATTCGATTGATTCGCCCGGCGTGTTTGAACCGGCTAGCGCGGTTTCACATCGCGTCCGAGCCGTCTGTACTCGGGCACGTCCTGCATCTCGCAGACCGCCAGCCAGACGGCCTTCGGGTCAGCTCCCGCCTGCAGGGCTCCAGCCGGCGTGCGGTCGCCGAGCCCGGACAGATGCAGTGTTTGGGCCAGCGTCCTTGAATAGGCCGGCCCGAATTCGTCGTCCATGAGCCGCCAGAAGTCGCTCGTGCGCATGCTGCATCCTCCTTCTCCAGATAAACCCTAGAATGAAACGCATGACTGTTGACCGCCAGGAACCCGATGCTTCCGTCGATGCTGCCGTGCAGGCGTTGGAACAACAACTCAGTATGCTGTGGCGGCGTGCGCGGTCGAACTCCTACAAGGTTGCGCGGCGGGTCCATCCGGATATGGAACCTGCTGCCTACGGGCTGCTGGTCATCCTACAGCGGGAGGGCTCCATGCGCCTGACCGATCTGGCCGCCAGCATTGGCGTCGGCAAGCCCTCCGTCAGCCGCCAGATCGCCATGCTCGAACACCTGGGCCTGGTTCAGAAAACCGCAGATCCGCTGGATGGCCGCGCCCAGTCGATCAGCCTCACGGCGGCTGGACTGACGCAGCTGTCCACAGCACAGGAAGCGCGCAAGGAGGCGTTCCATCAGCTGATGGAGGACTGGAGCCTTTCGGATCTCACGACACTCGGGGAGCTCATTTCCCAGCTGAACCAGACCTATACGAGAGACAACTGGTAGCCGCAGACCAGAAAGAGGCCCGCCGCATTCGGCGGACCTCCCTGTGGAACGTGGGTTGTGCCGGTATCAGTTCTTGGTGACTGCCAGTCCCCTGCTGAAACCACCGGTGAAATCCTCCGGCATGTCCCCGCCGAACTGCTGGGCAAACTCCTGCGGGACTGTGTCAGGGACAGCAACACCTTCGGCTTCGGCCAGCCGGTCGCTGACCTCCCGAAGCATCATCGACAGCGGTACATCGAGTGCAGAGCAGATAGAGGACAGCAGTTCCGAGGACGCTTCCTTTTGGCCCCGCTCCACCTCACTGAGGTAACCGAGGGAGACCCGGGCGCTATGCGACACTTCCCTGAGTGTGCGGCCCTGGCGCTGGCGGACGTCACGCAGGACGTCCCCGATCTCGTGGCGTAAAACGACCATTTTGCGCTCCTTCGGCTTACGTTGCGGATCTTCTGCCAACCCCACATCCCGCCAACGGATGACACCGTTCACGGATACGGGTTGCTTTACCATGTGTATCGCCTAACTCCCTTGTGCTGGCCGCTTTCGCTGCCGTCTGATTTAAGCCTAGCCCGTCTTGCTTCTCCGTGCTGGACACTATTGATAACTATTGCGGAACTCCGTTTGTTCCCGCGGACTCAAGCTCAAGCGCCTCCGTGAGCAGGATCACCGCAGCCGAACAGGATGCTTCCCGAATCTGGCTCCTGCTTCCCCGGAAGCGATATTCTCGAACCAGGTTGACAGATACCGCCACCACGCTGATGAACACAGTACCCACCGCTTTTCCATCGTGCGGTTCGGGGCCTGCTACTCCTGTGGTGGACACGCCGATGTCGGCGCCACAGCTGTCTCTGGCACCAAGAGCCATCTGCCGTGCTACCTCCGCGTCAACAGCGCCCGCACGTTCCAGAAGTTCTGGTTCAACACCGAGCAAGGCCGCCTTCACGTCCCGGTGATAGGACACGACGCCGCCCCGAAGCACAGTCGAAGCCCCAGGAACCGAAGCAAGCGCGGCCGCAACCATCCCGGCGGTCAGCGATTCTCCGGTAGCAATGGTGAGCCCGCGCTCCTGCGCGAGGAGTACAACCCGTTCAAGGGCGGCCCTGCCCAACCCGCCTGACACCCCAGCGGCAGCTGTCACAGTGCGGTGTTACGTGCTGAGCGCCGCAGTCGGAGCGCCTGCAGGACATAATCTGCGCCGGTCACCACGGTAATTGCCAAGGCAGCCATCATGACGACGACGGCGGGCCACCACGCCCAGTCGCCGAGAGCCGGCACCAGCAGGTAGAGGAAAATAGCCAGCGTCTGAACGACGGTCTTCAACTTCCCACCGCGGGAGGCAGGCATGACTCCATAACGGATGACCGCGAACCTGAGCAGGGTGATGCCGAGCTCGCGGGCAAGGATGACGATGGTCACCCACCACCAGAGCTCGCCCAGTACGGACAGAAGTATCAAAGCGGAACCGATGAGCAGCTTGTCCGCGATCGGGTCTGCAATCTTCCCGAAATTTGTGATGAGACCACGGCTGCGCGCCAGGTCACCATCGAGCTTGTCGGTATAGATTGCCACTGCGAACGTGGCTACCGCGAGCCAGCGGAAAAGCCCGCCCTCGCCGGAGTCGGCCAGCAGGAACCAGACGAAAAACGGTACCAGCAGGATTCTCACGACCGTCAGCACATTCGCGACGTTCAGGACTGGCACCGCTCCAGCGTCAGAATTACTCACTGCTCAAGGCTACCTGCCTGTCAGCTCCCAGGCGTCTTCACCGCCGTCGTCATCATCATCGTTGTAGTCCACGGCCTGCGGACGCGAGTCCAGGTCCTCCGCCACCAGGTCCGCGGCGCCCGGCTGGTAGCGCGACTGATCAACCTCCGGCGATGCGGCCGGCGCCGGCGGGTCATCGCCACGCATAGCAGCGAGAACAGGACCGAGGTCATCAGGCTTCACCAGGACGTCACGCGCCTTCGATCCCTCCGACGGCCCAACCACTCCCCTGGACTCCAGCAAATCCATCAGGCGGCCCGCCTTCGCAAATCCCACGCGCAGTTTGCGCTGAAGCATGGAGGTGGAACCGAACTGCGTCGTGACAACAAGCTCGGTCGCCTGCAGCAGGACCTCGAGATCGTCCCCGATGTCGTCGTCGATCTGCTTTTTGGGTGCTTCCACCGCCACATCATCGCGATAGACGGCTTTCAACTGTTCCTTGACGTGTTCCACCACTCGGTGGATCTCAGACTCGGTCACCCAGGCACCCTGGACGCGCATGGGCTTCGACGCACCCATGGGCAGGAAGAGCGCGTCGCCCTGGCCAATCAGTTTCTCAGCGCCCGGCTGGTCAAGGACCACCCGGGAGTCGGTCACCGACGAAGTGGCGAATGCCATGCGGGAGGGCACATTGGCCTTGATCAGACCTGTCACAACGTCCACAGACGGCCGCTGGGTAGCGAGCACCAGGTGAATACCCGCTGCCCGGGCCAGCTGGGTGATGCGGACGATTGAGTCCTCGACGTCCCGCGGCGCGACCATCATCAGATCCGCCAGCTCGTCGACCATCACCAGCAGGTACGGGTACGGCCGCACCACGCGCTTGGAGTCCGGTGGCGGAACCACCTTGCCGTTGCGGACCGCCTTGTTGAAATCATCGATGTGCTTGTAACCGTAATTGGCGAGGTCATCGTAGCGGGTGTCCATCTCACGGACCACCCATTGGAGCGCTTCCGCTGCCTTCTTGGCGTTGGTGATGATCGGTGTGATCAAGTGCGGTACGCCCTCGTACGCAGTAAGTTCCACCCGCTTGGGGTCGATCATGATCATGCGGACCTCATCCGGGGTGGCCCGCATGAGGATGGACGTGATCATCGAGTTCACAAAGGAGGACTTACCAGCACCGGTGGCACCCGCGACGAGCAGGTGCGGCATCTTGGCGAGATTCGCGACCACGAACCCGCCCTCGACGTCCTTGCCTACGCCCATGACCATCGGGTGATCCGTCTTGCGGGCATTGCCGGATCGAAGGACGTCGCCCAGCGACACAGTCTCGCGGTCTGTGTTCGGAATCTCGATGCCGATCGCGGACTTGCCCGGAATCGGCGAAAGGATGCGCACGTCCGAGCTGGCGACCGCGTAGGAGATGTTCTTGGACAGCGCGGTTACACGCTCCACCTTGGTTCCCGACGCCAGTTCGATCTCGTAGCGCGTCACCGTCGGTCCGCGTGAGAAGCCGGTGACCTTTGCGTCGACGTTGAACTGCTCCAGGGTGTGGGTGAGGGCGGCGACGACCGCGTCGTTGGCCTCCGACCGTTCCTTGGGCGGAGTCCCCGGCGGCAGGTAGTCCGAGGGCGGCAGCGTGTAGGTCACGTCTCCGGCGAGGGACAGTTGCTCAGTGCGCTGCGGGATCGGCGTAACGGGCGCCTGGGGCTGAACCGGATTGGACGGGACCGGAACGGGTTGGGCGGCCGGTGCGCTTGCAGGCGGAAGCACCGCCATGGCTTCGGTTGCAGGTTCTGTCTCCCCGAGCCCCTGGTTGCGCTTGATCTTTTCGGTGGCAAGCTCCTGCTGGGTGGGACGGCGCACGCCCGGTCGGACGGCCGGCGACGGGGACGTTGTGCCGCCGTCGTCGTTCCCCTCGTCGTCGTCGAGCACTGCGCGTTCGAAGGCTTCATCGCCGACATAGCCGTCCAGGTCATCATCCTGATCGGTGTTCTTCTTCTTTCTACCGAACAGACCGGACTTCTTCCTGGGCTTGGCCGCCGCGCGCTCGCGGTCGGACAGGTAGCTCTGATCGTGAGCGTCGCCGTCCGCGCTGCCCTCGTGCAGGTCCTGTCCCATGAGGTGCTCATAGAGCTGGCGTAGCCGAGACGGAATATGGCGGAACGGAGTAGCCGTGATGATTAGGATGCTCACGAAGACGAGGAATGCGAGTACAGCGGCAACCGGCCACACCGAGAGAATTGCAGCGACGGGTCCGGCAACGAGGTAACCGATGACACCGCCTGCCCGCCACAGCGCATCAAGTCCGGCGGCGAGCTCGGGCCGGCCGCCCACCAGATGGGCAATGCCCGCGCCCGCGAAAGTCAGGACGGTGAGCCCGATGCCGATACGGTTGTTGGCACGAGGATTTTCCGGATACCGGAACAACCGGACCGCGCCAATCAGTAGGACGAAGGGCAGCAGCAGCGCCATCCAGCCCACAGAACCTCCGGCCACAGCATGCACGACGCCTGCAACCGGCCCGGGCAGTGCCCACCACTCAACCGTGGCGACGGCTGCCGCGCACAGGAAAAGGAAGAAACCCGTGCCGTCCCTGCGGAGGTCCTTTTGCGGCTGCACATCGTGGCCGAATTTGCGGATAGCGCCGGCCACCAGGTGGGCCAGGCCCATCCAGAAGCCACGGACGGCGCGCAGCGGCAGCGGCAGCTTTTCCTCGGCTGCCGGCAACGGTTGGGTCTTGCTTGTGCCTCGCGCGGTTGAGCCGCGGCCGGC
>NZ_JAROKN010000028.1:0-43646 GCF_029455255.1 Arthrobacter vasquezii
TTTCCGCCGCGACCGGCACCCCACCCTGCACCCGCACCTGCACCTGCTCCCACGCCGGCACCTCCTCCGCCGGCACCGGCACCCGCTCCGGCACCCCAGCCTGCACCGGCTCCTGCTCCGCCTGCAGTGAATCCCGGCGGAGTGGCGGCAGCCGTCAGTTACGCCCGTGCGCGCGTCGGAGCGCCCTATTTCTATCAGTGGGGAGGCAACGGTCCGCGGGGTTATGACTGCTCCGGGCTGGTGCAGCAGGCCTTTGCCTCAGGAGGCATCTCACTCCCGCGTACAGCGTCCGCGCAGTTCTACGCGGCACAATCCCATGTGCCGCTGTCGCAGGCACAGTTCGGTGACCTTGTCTTTTGGGGCGAGGGCGCCGGCATCTGGCACGTTGCCATCTACGTAGGTAACAACACCGTGGTCAACGCCCTGAACCCCTCACAGGGCATTCTCGAGGTGAATCTCGCGAATATGAGCGGGATGGGCGCACTCAACCCGCTCGCTGCGCGGTTCTAGGCGACCATCGGTCCGAAGTTTGCGCGGTCCGTCAGGCGAGGATCCTCCCTGTCCGGCACCACAAGAACCGGGCCTTTCGCGTGGTGCAGCACGCCCTGGCTGGTGGAGCCGAGCAGCATTCCGGCGAATCCGCCGCGGCCGCGGGTGCCAAGCACAACCAGCTCGGCCGTCCGTGATGCCTCGATCAGCACCTCAACGGGAGGCCCGTCGAGGAGTTCCACTGATATGTCCAGTTGAGGGAAATGGCTCTGCAGCCATGCCTTCCCCGCGTTGAGTTGAACCATGATCTCCGCGTGGAGTGCGTCCCGGTCAACCGGGGTGGGCATCCATGCAAGTGAACCGGTGAAGGGCGGCAGTGAACACACCACCCGTACGGGCAGACCACGAGACTGCGCCTGCTCGGCTGCAATCAGCGAAGCCATGCGCGCCTGCTCGGAGCCGTCAACTCCGACCACAACCACCTTTTCGATCTCTTCCGCGCGCGGGCACGGCTCGCCCTTCGGTTTCGGTGCGGATACGCCGGCCTCATCGAGCCTCGGGGCACAGTACAGCGGTACAACCACAGTGGGGCACTTTGAGTGCGCCGGCAGTGCGGCGCTCACGGAGCCAAGGAGGCGTCCAACGAAGCCTCCCCTGCCACGCGAACCCACAACCATGAGTTCGGCCTCCTCGGAGAGCTCAAGGAGCACACCTGCGGCATCACCGCTCTCCACCCGCGGCACAATTTCGATGTTGTGGTGACCGGCTATCTTGCTGATGGACTGATCGAGGACCGCCTGCGCCCCCTCCCGGATCACCGAATCATCCACGGTTGCGTAACCGGCATCCATGCTCGACGCCGCGAAGACCGGGACGGTATAGGCAGTTACTACATGGAGTGGGCAGTGGCGGCGCTCGGCCTCCTGTGCCGCCCAGACGAGAGCACACATGCTCTGGTCGGAGCCATCAACCCCCACAACCAGTCCGCGCCCCTGGGAATGCCACGGCGCCTCCGGCTTATGAGCCTCACTCATGGTCCGCCTCCTCGCGGTTGAACCTCAATTGACACCTTCGCTCAGCCGTCCAGATATTTCTAGCCTACTCTCCAGTAGGAGGACTATTCAGCACCCAAAAAGTTATATAGGCTTCGAGAATCGTTATCGGGCGGATGGTCTCCACAAAGGTTCCCGCCCGCTTTCAGTGCGCTTGGTTGACCCGTTCGCAGCCAAGTGTCCGCACAGCCCGGAAGAGGCGCCGGGCTGTGCGGAATTCTCCTTCGTCCAGGAGGTTTTCATCGATGCTGCCGAAGCCGATCGACCACGTCGCCGCTGATCCTTCCGTGCCCTCAGCCGCAGAGATGACCACCACAGTGGTGATTGGCTCCGGGTTGTCCGGGCTGGCCGTTGCCAGCGAGCTGAGCCGGCGCGGCGTGCAGTCCATCGTGGTCGAGAGCATCGAATGCCTGAACTCCGGGCCAAACCGAACCGTAATGACGGACTCGGTGTCGCTGTCCGAACGCACGGAACTCCTGCGGCTGCTGCGCTGCTACGCGTCAAGCCATTCACTGGACATCCGCCAGGAGACGGTTGCTGAGGGACTGTGCATGGTGGGCTACTCCCAGCTTCTTCCGGCTCCGGTACTCGGGTCCAAGAAATGGGCGGTGCAGACGCGGAACGGCGTCCTGCTCGCAGACCACGTGGTCTTGACCAAGTATCCACAGAACCAGCTGCGCCGTTTCGTGCAGTCCCTCGGCCTCGCAGTGGGAATCGACATCAAAGCGGCGCTTCGGGCTATCGGTCTCTACCTCATCGGGGTGGGCGAGATGCTGACGCCGACAACTCGGGAAATTGTCCGGCAGGCCAAGGTCATCAGCGACTCAATTGTCTCGCAGGGAGCTCTCGCGGCTCAGGTGATCCAGCCAGTGAAGGCTTCCGTGATGGCCGCCGCTGTTGCCGGATCAACCAGGCGTCCGCCCGCAATCAGCGCCTGAGAAGGTGCCTACGCGGCGTCGTCGTTGTTGCCCTGGGTGAGGCGCCGCCTGGCTCCAAGTGCCAGCACCACAGCGAGCGCAATCAGCACCGCAATCATCAGGATGACTCCCCAGGAAAGACCGGAGTCTGCCGCCGGCTCCTGGTCAAGCGCGCCGGGGTCAGCTGTTTCGATCGGGCCTGCTGTACCCGCGGACGCCTCAGGCGTCCCCGCAGCCTCAGACGCCTCGGCAGCAGCGCCTGCCGTAGCCGTGAAGTCGAAGGTACCTTCAATCGGGTGCGAATCAGAGGACACCACACGCCAGTTCACCGTGTAGGTTCCGGCCGGCGCCCCGGCGCGGATCGCCTGTGTGGCCACGGTGTCAGTGATGGAGACCTCGCCCTCAGCCCAGTCTTCGCCCGCAGCATCAAGCACCTGAACCTGCGAGCCGATGGTCGCAGGAACATTGGTGAACGTGAGTTCAATCGCCTGAGGCATTGTCTTGAGCGTTGCACCCGGCTCCGGAGTCGAGGAGCTCAGCTCATCATGCGCTGACGCAATCGAGGCTGATCCCAGGACTAACGCGAACGCAACCAGAAGTACGCCGGCCAGGAGCACGGCGGTGCGCTGAACGGAACGCGCACCCGGAATACGCGCCGCGCGCGCTGCAACTACTGCGGAAGGCTTCATGCCTTAAGCCTACGGGAGCGAACTGGCAGGATCCTGAATCCGCCATTGGATAGACTCCTTGAGCGAAACTCCCCCACCAACAGAGGAATACCCGTGCCTGAACTGCGCACCGCGATGGACCGCTACTTCCAGCTCACCGCTCGCGGATCAACCTACTCACGTGAAATCAGGGGCGGCATCGCCACGTTCTTCGCGATGAGCTACATAGTGGTGCTCAACCCGCTGATCCTCGCTGGAGCGGACGCAAGCGGAGGCAGCCTCGGGTTTGAACGTGTGGCGGCAGTGACCGCGCTCGTCGCGGGACTGCTGACCATCCTCATGGGCGCCTGGGCCAAGTATCCCTTTGCTCTTGCCACCGGGCTGGGCGTCAACGCCTTTGTGGCCATCACGGTTGCCACCAATCCGGAGCTCACCTGGCCGGAAATGATGGGCCTTGTGGTTCTTGCCGGCCTGACCATGCTGGTGCTGGTCCTGACGGGCTTCCGTACCGCAGTCTTCAATGCCGTGCCGGAGAGCTTGAAAACAGCGATCGTCGTCGGTATCGGGCTCTTCATCGCACTGATCGGACTGGTGAACGCCGGTTTTGTCCGGCGTATCCCAGATGTTGCGGAGACCACCGTGCCGGTCGGGTTGGGATTCGGGGGCGTACTCCTCGGCTGGCCCACCCTGGTGTTCGTATTCGGCCTGATCCTGACCATCGCACTGGTGGTCCGCAAGGTTCGCGGCGGCATCCTGATCGGTGTCATCGCCGCCACCATTCTGGCCGTCATCATCGAAGCCGTGGCGAACGTCGGGCCGAGTGTGGGACCGGACGGCTCCAACCCACAGGGCTGGTCGCTCGTTGTTCCGGAGCTTCCTTCCGGGGCCTGGATCGGCCTCCCCGACCTGAGCCTGGTCGGCAGTGTCAGCGTCTTCGGGGCGTTCGGCAGCCTCGGCGCCACCGCCGCCCTGCTGCTCACCTTCACCATCCTGCTCAGCATCTTCTTCGACGCCATGGGCACCATGGTGGGCCTGGCAAATGAAGCAAAGCTGGTGGACAACCGGGGCAACATCCCCGGCGTCGACCGCGTTCTCATTGTTGACGCTCTCGGAGCGGTGGCCGGCGGGGCGGGATCAGTCTCTTCCAACCAGATCTACGTCGAATCGGGCGCCGGTATCGGCGAAGGCGCGCGCACCGGCATCGCCAACATCGTGACCGGCCTGCTGTTCCTCGTGGCCATGTTCTTTACGCCGCTGATCTCGCTGGTGCCGTTCGAGGCAGTGGCGCCTGCCCTCGTCGTCGTTGGTTTCATGATGGTGTCCCAGGTGGGCCGGATTGACTGGCAGGACTGGGGAATCGCCATTCCCGCGTTCCTGACGTTCACGCTCATGCCGTTCACCTACTCGATCGCCAATGGACTGGGCGCCGGGTTCATCGCGTACGTCCTGGTCCGCACGTTCCAGGGCAGGGCCAGGGAAATCCACCCGCTGATGTGGGCCGTGGCAGGTGCATTCGTGGTGTTCTTCGGGATCGGCCCGATCGAGCAGCTGCTCGGCGTCGGCTGACCCACCCGTTGCTAGTCGGTGAGGACTGCCGCGCCACTGATGAAACGGGTCACCTGCGCATCCCGCCACAGGTGCGCCGGCACTCCGCCGCCAAGCAGCTCACGAGCCAGGCCGGGATCCTCCCCAAGTGGAGCATCGCTTCCGGCAAGAATCACATTCCCGTAGCGCCGGCCCTTGAGCATTGCGGGGTCCGCAATGATCACGGTATGGGTGAAGGCAGCGGAGATGGTCGCCGCCTCGCGCCGCGCCATCCCCAGGTCCGGGAAATCCCCGCAATTGACGACATAGACCCCGGCCGAATCCAGGACACGCTTGGCGTGCTCAACAAACTCGACGGTGGTCAGCGGGGCTGGAGTGCGGCTGCCCGCGAAGACGTCCCGGATGATGAGGTCCCGGCTACTCGCGGACAGTGCCTCAGTGACTTTGCGCGCTTCGCCAACACGGATCCGTAGCAGCGGTGCACGCGGCAGGTCGAACCACTCACGCACCAGGCCCGCGAGCGCGCCGTCGAGTTCCACGACCACCTGCCGCGCATCGGGAAAGGTCACGGCAAAACTCCGCGCCAGCGAGCAGGCCCCGCCACCAAGATGCAGGGCGCGGAGCCGGAACGTGGACGGCCACTGGGACGTTACCAGCGAACTGATCCAGCGCATGTACTCGAAGTCGAGCCGGGCAGGATCGGTGAGGTCGATGTGGGAACTCGGCACACCATTGATGTGAAGCACCCAGCCGTTGGGATTGAAGCGGTCGTGGACGAGCTCACAAGTGCCGGTGTCGATGGTGTGAATGCCGGGAACCGGACCGCCGTCTGTGCCCGCTGTTTCCCTGCGCTCGCGCTGGCGTCCCATTGATCCTTACGCTTTGCCTGGTGCCGTTCGGCTAGTAAGGACGGACGGCACCCTGGTGGTGCAGGTGTGCGTTGACCTGCCGCACCCTGCCCGGAATGGTGAACAGGTCAATGACCATCATGATCCACAGCGGGATCAGGAACAGGAACCCGAGAACAAACCACGCCGTGGCGTAGCCAATGAGACCCAGGCCCAGGTAGAGGAAGCCCATCCCGTTCTGGCGCAGGTAGAACTTGTGGGCGCCGAAGTTTCCGAGCAGGAACCAGAGCAGGTAGGCGAGCCAGCTTTCCTTCGCGGCGTAGACCACCACGTGTTGAGAAGGCTGGTTGCCGTAGTAGTTGGACACGTCATTCCCCTGTCAGTTGTGAACCTGATGCCGAAGCGCTGATGCGCGGCGGCTCGACGGCGCAGGCAGCGCGCACCATCCGAATCTCATGAAGGCCGTTCCACCGTTCGGAGAGTTGTTCCCGCTCTCCGTCCGGAGCGAAGCCGAGCTTGCGGTAGAAAGCGATGGCGCGTTCGTTGCCCTCCAGGACCCAGACGCACGCGGCGGCATCGCCGATAGCGGCATCGGCGAGCGCCCGGCCCAGACCGGTGCCGTAATACTCCTCCAGCACGTACAGCATAAAGAGTTCGACGGCGGCAGGAGGGTTATCACCCCGCGCCTCACCGCCTGCTGCAATACCGACGATCGCGCCGTCGTCGTTGACCGCTACCAGCGGTACGCTGCCGCTCTCATCGAATCCCTGTCTCCACGCTTCGGCGATGGCTTCGATGCCGTCATCCAGGCCATCGAGGACTTCTTCGCGCACCTTCCCCCGGTAGGCCTGGCGCCAGCCCTGGTTCTTCATGCGCAGCGCAGCTTCGGTCTCGTCGATGCGGAGCGGACGGATGGTGGCCATGCCGTTCATGCTATCGGGAACGACGACGGTCACTCGCCTGCAGCGGTTGTAGTTGCGTCCTAGTTGACGATGGCGACCGCAAACCCATCCCAGTCCTTGGACCCAACTGTCTGCAGGGCAGTCGCATCAAGGCGCGGGTGGCTACCGAGCAGTTCCAGCGCCCTGCGGGTGCCCTGGATGTCTTCGTCGCCGTTCTCGTCCAGCACGCTGCCCCCGCGCACCACGTTATCGAGCACAATGACGGATCCCGGCCGGGACAGCTTCACCGCCCACTCCAGATAGTTGGGGTTGTTCGCCTTGTCCGCGTCGATGAAGAAGAGGTCATAGGGCCCTTCCAGCGTGGGAAGCGTCTCCAGTGCCGCTCCCACGTGCACGGTTACCTTGTGCCCGACGCCGGCCACCTCCAGATTGCGCCTGGCCACCTCTGCATGGGCGGGCTCATACTCGCAGGTATCAATGGTTCCGCTCTCGGGAAGACCGCGTGCCAGCCAGGTGGTGCTGAAGCCGCCCAGCGTACCGATCTCCAGGACCCGCTTCGCCTGATGGATACGGGCAAGGAGCATGAGGAACTTGCCCTGCCCGGCAGTCACTTCAATGGCAGGCATACCTGCGTTGCGGGTATTGTCAACGGCCGCAAGGAGAGCGGCGTCCGGTTGGACCACCGTGCGGTTCAGGTAGCTGTCAACCTCTGTCCAGTTACTCATGAGTGGCCCTGGTACTCGTCCATCTCATCAATCGCGCGCTCGAGGCGCTCCACTTTTCCGCTGAGCTCGCCCGTGTGGCCGGGACGGATGTCCGCCTTGAGCACCAGGGAGACGCGGCTGCCGTACTTGGCCACTGCCTCCGTAGCGCGTCTGACCACGTCCATGACCTCATCCCACTCACCCTCGATCTCGGTGAACATGGAACTGGTGGAGTTCGGCAGGCCGGAGTCACGCACGATCTTCACGGCTTCGGCTACCGCGGCGTGAACCGAACCGTCCCCGTTTTCGCTGGTGTCCTGACGTGCGCCGCTGGGCCGGCCGGAAGGTGCAACTGAGAAGGCTACGAGCATGGGAAACAGTCTGTCAGGTTTGGCCCCACCGGTCACCCGTTCCGTACGTCGAGGGTGAACCGGCAGTCCGGAGGGTGACGCAGGCAGCAGGCGCCGGGCAGTGACTATGCACCGTCGATCGTGCAGGATGAAGGAATGACCACCCGCGGAATTTATGTCAGCGCCATGGCCCCCGGGTCAGGCAAATCGCTCATCTCCCTGGGGTTGGCCAGCATGCTGCAGGGGCACGCGGACAGGATCGGCTTCCTTCGCCCAATCTCGGAAGCGGAAGACGGCAACGATGATCCGATGGTTCTCCTCATGCGGCGCGCGTTCGGGCTGGATGAGAAGACCGCCAGGAGCGCCATGACGCGGGCGGAAGCCCGGGCCCTGCTCGTGTCCGGCGAGCGCGAGGAAATCGATGCGCGTTCCGTCTCCGTGTACAGCGAGATGGCGCAGTCCTGCGACGTAATCATCGTGGAGGGGACGGACCTGAGCGGGCAGGACGCCGCCGTCGAGTTTGATCTGAACGCACGGCTGGCCAACAATCTGGGCGCCATGGTACTTGCCGTGGTAAGCGCAAAGGACATGACCTCCGCTGAGGCAGCTGACGCCGTCGACGTCGCGCGCAGGGAACTGGACGCAGCGGAGGTGTCGCTGCTGGCCATGATGGTGAACCGTGCGGCAGAGAGCGCCGTAGAGGCCATCCGCGATCAGGTGCGCCCGGGGAAGTCCGGCCGCCCGGTCTACGTCATTCCCGAAATGAGCGAGATCTCCCAGCCGACAATGGCGGAGGTTGCCGGCGCCCTGGACGCGCGTCACATCGCCGGCGGCGCCAGCCTGGAACGTGATGTCTCCTCCATCCGCGTCGCTGCCATGAACGTTGGCCACTTCCTGGAACTGCTGACCGACGGCGCCCTCGTGATTGTTCCCGGAGACCGGGCGGACGTGCTGGTGGCAACTGTGGCGTCGTCGTTCTCGCCTGAGTTTCCCGTGCCCTCCGGCATGATTCTCACCGGTGGTCTGACGCCGGACCCCAATATCCTTGCCCTGCTTGCCCATGCCACCTTCCCTGTTTTCGCGGTCGACGACGACACCTACACGGCCGCGAAGCGCGTCAGTGAGGTGCGCGGCGAGATTGCGACCGGCTTGCGGCGCAAGGCTGCCGCCGCACTTGGTGTGTGGGCACGGCAGGTGGATGCGACGGAGCTGCTGGAGCGCCTTGAGCTGCCCCGGCCGGTGAAGATGACTCCGCTGCGGTTCCTGCACGAGCTGATCGAGAAGGCCCGCGCGGACCGTAAGCATGTGGTTCTACCCGAAGGCCTGGACGAGCGGATCCTCCGCGCCGCTGAGATCCTGCGCCGCCGGGATGTCTGCGACCTGACAATCCTCGGACCGGAGGGACAGCTGCGCGAGCGTGCCGCCGGCCTCGGTGTGGACCTGACCGGGCTCACCCTGCTGGACCCGGCAACCTCGGACCTGCGCGAGGAGTTCGCTGCGGAGTACGCGCGGCTGCGTGCGCACAAGAACGTCTCGCTCGACGACGCCCGGGACCGCATGCTCGATGGCTCCTACTTCGGAACAATGATGGTTCAGCTGGGTTACGTTGACGGCATGGTCTCCGGCGCCGCGCACACCACCGCGAACACCATCCGGCCCGCGCTTGAGTTCGTGAAGACGAAGGAGGGCGTGAAAATTGTCTCCTCCGTGTTCCTGATGCTGCTTCGTGACCGCGTGCTGGTGTACGGAGACTGCGCCGTCAATCCGGATCCCACCGAGGAGCAACTGGCGGATATCGCTGTGGCGTCGGCTGAAACGGCTGCCCAGTTCGGGGTTGAACCGCGCGTGGCCATGCTCTCCTACTCCACCGGAGAGTCGGGTTACGGAGGCGCAGTGGACGAGGTGCGGCGGGCCACGGAGCTGGTCCGCTCGATCCGCCCCGACCTGCCGGTGGAGGGGCCCATCCAGTACGACGCCGCCGTAGACGCCTCCGTGGCAGAGTCCAAATTGCCCGGGTCGTCGGTCGCGGGGCAGGCAACCGTCTTCATATTCCCCGATCTGAATACAGGCAACAACACGTACAAGGCGGTTCAGCAATCAGCCGGTGCGGTCGCCGTGGGGCCGGTGCTTCAGGGCCTGCGCAAGCCGGTCAATGACCTGTCACGGGGCTGCACCGTCGAAGATATTGTGAACACCGTCGCCATCACCGCCGTGCAGGCGCAGGGCACACCAGCGCAGGAGGCGCCATGATCATCCTCGTCATCAACTCGGGCTCGTCATCGCTCAAGTACCAGGTCCGGGATTCCGTGAGCGGGGAGCGCCTGGCCAACGGGCTGATCGAGCGCATCGGCGACACCGCGAACGGCGGCCCGAAGGATCACACCGAAGCGCTGGACCGGGTCACCGAGGAGCTGGACGCCAAGCTGCAGGGCAAGTCCATCGACGCCGTCGGTCACCGCGTGGTTCACGGCGGCGAACGGTTCAGCGAACCAGTGCTCATCACGAATGAGATCATCCGCGCGATCGACCGGCTCAACCCACTGGCCCCGTTGCACAATCCTGCCAACGTGCAGGGTCTGCGCGCCATTGCCGAGCGGTGGCCGGACATGCCGCAGGTGGCAGTGTTTGACACGGCCTTCCACCGCACGCTGCCCGAGCATGCGTGGCGGTACGCCGTGCCGGATGAGCTGTACAAGAAGTTCGGCATCCGCCGGTACGGGTTTCACGGCACCTCCTTCGAGTACGTGACTCGGCACGCCGCCGAGCTGCTCGGGATGCCGCCAACCGAATTCACGGGCATCATCGCGCACCTGGGCAACGGCGCGTCCATTACTGCTGTGCAGGATGGCCAAAGCATTGATACCTCGATGGGGTTCACTCCGCTGGAGGGACTTGTCATGGGAACCAGGTCCGGCGACATCGACCCGTCGATCCTGCTGTTCCTCAGCCGGGAGGGCTACATGGAGAAGGATCTCGATCAATTACTCAACCGCGGGTCCGGCTTGAAGGGCCTCACAGGCCACAATGACATGCGTTCCATCGAGGAGTCCGGGGACGCTGCCGGCACCATGGCGCTGGAGATCGCCTCCTATCGCCTCGCGAAGTACATCGGCGGGTACCACGTTGCTGTTGGAGGCGCGCAGGCGCTCGTGTTCACGGCGGGCATCGGGGAGAACTCCTGGCGTTTCCGGGAGCGGGTGGTCAAGCGTCTGGGCGCCCTGGGTGTCTACATTGACGACGCCGAAAACCAGAAACCGGGCGGCTCGCCGCGGGAGATCAGCACAGAGGAATCGGCTTTCCCGGTCCTCGTGGTGCCCACAGACGAAGAGGCGGCTATCGCTGAGGCGACTGCCGCCGTCGTCGGCTCTGTCTAGATCCCTGCTAGTGAGCCACTCGGCACACGCGAGCGGCCGTATTCACGGGGCTAGGGGGCGCCAAGCAGACGCGCCAGTGCCGCGGCGCCCGCCCCCACGAGGACGACGACGAGGAACGGTGCCCGCAGCCACAGCGCCACCCCTGCTGCGACGAGGGCCGCGAGGCGCGCATCAATCACCAGGGATTGCCCGCTCGAAAAGGTGTTCACGACGGTCAGTGACGCGAGCAGCCCGATAGTCAGCGTGCCGGCGACGCGGGTCATGTGCGGGTTCTCCATGAGGCGCGCGGGCACCAGATAGCCGGCGAGCTTCGTGAGATAGCTGATTCCGCAGGCAATGAGGATCCAGATCCAGAGGTTCACCGGTGTCCTTCCGTGGGATAGGGCTCGACATCGGGCTCCAGGCCCTCGCGCGGGGGACCGGAACTGAACCAGCCGGCCAGCGCAGCTACCGCGGCGGCCACCAGGATCGGGATGCCCGCAGGCACAAAGGGGACGGTGAGCAGGGTAACCAGCGCACAGACCACGGCGATGGCCGCCGGCTCCCGCGCCTTCAGCCGGGGCCACAGCAATCCGAGGAATGCGGCGACCGCAGCGCCGTCCAGGCCCCATTGCGCAGGATCACCGAGTGCGTTCCCCAGTAGCGCGCCCGCAAGGGTGAAGACATTCCATAGAACGTATATACCGATCCCTGCAACCCAGAACCCGCGCGCCTGCTCCTGGGGATCGCTTTGTCCCGTGGCCGTCGCCGTCGATTCATCAATGGTTACCTGGGCGGCCGCGAAACGGCGCAGGCTGCGCGGCCGGAGCATCGCGTTCATCTGCATGCCGTAGACGGCGTTGCGGATACCGAGCAGGGAAGCCGCGGACATCGCGGCCGCCCCGGTTCCGCCGCCTCCCACCACGCCGATGAACGCGAACTGGGAACCGCCGCTGAATAACAGGAGACTCAGTGCCATGGTCTGCAGGAGGTCCAACCCGGAGGCGACTGACAGGGCACCGAAAGACACCCCATAGAGGCCGGTAGCCACGGCAATTGACAGTCCAACCCGGACAGCCGGGGATCTCGATAACTCCACCGGCCAAGCGTATGCCGTTCCGCCTATGGGGTTCACTTCCGACGGAATCCCGGCAATACTGAGTATAGTCAGCATGCTTACCAACCCCTTGGAGAGACCAACATGAAGGCACTTACCTGGCAGGGCAAGCGATCGCTCAGCATCGACAACGTTCCTGATCCGCGAATTCAGGAGCCCACGGATGCAATCGTTCGCATCACTTCAACCGCGATCTGCGGATCTGACCTCCACCTCTACGAGGTGCTCGGTCCGTTCATGAACAAAGGGGACATCCTTGGCCATGAACCAATGGGCATCGTGGAAGAGGTGGGAAGCAGCGTAACCAACCTCACGCCCGGAGACCGCGTGGTCATCCCGTTCAACGTAGCGTGCGGCCACTGCTGGATGTGCAATCAGGGCCTGCAGTCCCAGTGCGAGACCACCCAAAGCAGGGACAAAGGCACTGGCGCGAAGATGCTCGGGTATTCGGAACTGTATGGCTCCGTGCCGGGCGGCCAGGCCGAATACCTGCGCGTTCCGCACGCAAACTACGGGGCCGTCAAGGTGGGCAGCGAGCTGCCCGACGAGCGCTACCTGTACCTTTCCGATATCCTCCCCACCGCCTGGCAGGGCGTGAAGTACGCGGACGTGCCCGACGGCGGGACCCTGGCCGTCTTCGGTCTTGGTCCCGTTGGCCAGTTCGCCAGCAGGGTCGGCAAGTACCTCGGTCAGCGGGTAATCGCGGTTGAGCCCGTGGCGGAGCGCCGCGCAATGGCAGAGCGGCACGGCATCGAGGTTGTCGACTTCTCGAAGAATGTCGGCGATGAGCTTCGGGAAATGACCGACGGGCGCGGCCCGGACGCCGTCGTTGACGCCGTCGGCATGGAGGCACATCACTCACCCCTCGGCGCCTTCGCACAGCAGGCCGTCGGGCTCCTCCCTGACGCTGTAGCCAAGAAAGCCATGGAAACAGCCGGAGTGGACCGGCTGAGCGTCCTGCACGCGGCGATTGATGCGGTGCGCCGGGGCGGAACTATATCAATCAGCGGCGTGTATGGCGGCACGGCAAGCCCCATGCCTCTGCTGACCATGTTCGACAAGCAGATTCAGACACGCATGGGTCAGTGCAATGTCCGCCGGTGGACCGATGAACTGCTTCCCATCGTGGAAGACCCCTCGGATCCGCTGGGCGTCATGGATCTCAAGACCCACGAAGTTCCTCTGGATGAGGGACCGGCTGCCTACGAAACCTTCCAGAAGAAGGAGGACGGCTGCATCAAGGTGGTGCTCAAGCCTTAACCGTCCACCGTTCATCTGACAGGACACGCCCCTTATGATCCTTCATAAGGGGCGTGTCCTGTGAAATCAGTGCGCGAGGGAGACCTGCTGGGCCGCGTGGATCGCATCGGCGGCCCGCACCAGCCCCAGGTGGGAGAACGCCTGAGGGAAGTTCCCGGCCATCCTGGCGTTTCCGGCGTCGTACTCCTCGGACAGCAGGCCAAGCTGGTTGGCGTAGCCCACCAGCTGGTCCATCAGTTTCTTGGCGTCCTGAAGCCTGCCGGTATGCGCATACTGCTCAACGAGCCAGAAGGAACAGGCAAGGAACGGGTGCTCGCCGGGCGCCAAGCCATCGATTGATGATTCGGTGCGGTAGCGGAGTAGCAGCCCATGCTCATCGAGCAGCTCTTCTTCCAGCCTCGCAACCGTGCCGATCATCATCGGGTCGCCGTAATCAACGAATCCGACCTGCGGCAGCTGCAGCAGTGATGCATCCACCAAGGTGGTGCCGTAATACTGGGTGAAAGAGTCCACCTCCCTGCTGAAACCCTGCTCAAGGATCTCGATGCGGAGCTCATCCCGGAGTTGCTCCCATCGGTCTGCCTCACCCTTGAGACCGTGTTCGCGGACCGCGCGGGCTCCGCGGTCGAACGCGGCCCACATCATGACGCGGGAGTGCGTGAAGTAGGCCGGCTCACCGCGCATCTCCCAGATACCGTGATCCTTGGCGCTCAGGTGTTTCTCCAGGAACCCCAACAGTGCATGCTGCAGCGGCCAGGAGAATTCGTCTTCCTTCACTCCGCGCTTGCGCAGCTTTTCCAGGGCAACCATCACTTCACCGACGACGTCGGCCTGGTATTGGGTCACGGCCCCGTTGCCGATCCGAACTGGAGCGGAGTCCGCGTAACCCGGCAGGTGCCCCAGGACTTTCTCGGGAAGGTTCCGCTCACCCGAAACGCTGTACATGATCTGGAGATCCTCGGGGTCGCCGGCAACCGCACGGAGCAACCAGTTCCGCCATTCCGAGGCCTCATCCTCGTAGCCGTGCGTCATCATCGCTTCGAGCGTCAATGCGGCGTCACGTAGCCAGCAGAACCGGTAATCCCAGTTACGCTCGCCGCCGAAGGCCTCGGGCAGCGACGTGGTGGGGGCCGCGACGATGCCGCCGGTGTCTTCATGCGTCAGGGCACGCAGCACCAGGAGTGAGCGCTTGACGATGCCGTCATACTCGCCCTGCTTCTCGCAGCTTTCCGCCCAGCCCTGCCAGTAGTCGATGGTTGCCTGCAGTGTGACGTCGAAGTCCAGGGGCGTCGGCTGCGGACGGTGGGATGGGTACCACACCAGCTCGAGGTCCACCTTTTCACCGGCTTCGACGGTGAACTCTCCCACGTGGCGGTGATCGGCGGCGCGCGGAAGATGGGTGCCACGCAGGAGCAGGGCATCCGGCCCGGCCATCGCGAGAATTCCGGGACCGCCCTCCTCATGGGTACGCCGCACCCATGGCAGCACCTCGCCGTAGCCGAAGCGCACTACAAGCTCCTGGCGCATCGGCACTGATCCGCTGATTCCCTCGATGCGCCGTGCAAGGGATGCGCGCCGGTCATGGATGGGCATGTAGTCGGTCACCAGGACTTCACCGGCTTCGGTACGCCATCTGGACTGCAGTACGAACGTGGAGTCGATGTACTTCCACTCCACCAGCTCCGCAACACCGGCGGCGTGCGCCGGCGCCACGAGCCAACGTCCGTGATTGTCATTGCCCAGCAGCGCGGAAAAAACCGACGCCGAGTCGAACCGAGGGTAACAAAGCCAGTCCACGCTCCCACCCCGGGAAACGAGCGCACCGGTATGAAGATCGGAAATCAGCGCGTAGTCCTCAATCGGCATAGCCATGCGATAACTCAATCACACCCGGCCGGTCGAGGACTCCCCTTTGAGCCTGCCAAGAACATGCGCCGGACGGTTGGTAGTGATCTCCTGGGCGCCGAGGTCGCGGAGGAGGTCTATGTCGTCGTCAGCGTCAACCGTCCACACCCGCAGGCGAAGCCCGGACTCGAGCCACCGCGCAACCCGGTCCGGATGCGCACGCACGTACGCGATGCTTGGCCCGGCGATTCCCACCGCTCCACTCGCGATGATGCGCTCGCCCTCGTGCAGCGCGCGCCGGAGGAGGTTCATCACGGCCGCAGCGGTGAGTGGGCCCAAAGTTTCGCGCACGTCATCAGGCTGCACGTCGGCCACCAGCTGGCAGACGACGTCGGCGGGCACGCGCTCCAACAGGTGGCGGACCGAGTCGGGATTGAAGCTCATGAAAGTGATGTGCAGGTTGGCGAGCCGGGAAGTCTCCGGGTCATAGCCCTCCCTCATCAGGAAGGCGATCAGCCGTTCCTCCAGCTTGAGCCCGAAGGGGCTCGGGTGCTTCAGCTCGATGGCCAGCTCAAGCTGGCGTCCGTCCGTACGCAGGAGATCCAGCAGGTCTTCGAGCGTGAGCAGCTGATCGGCCACACCGCCATACCCTGGCGGGATATTCGCCCCCTTCCATGACGCGAAGTCCAGTTCACGCAACTGTCGCAGCGTATGATCTCCCACGTCGCCCGTTCCGCTGGAGGTGCGGTCCAGCGTGGTGTCGTGAATGCAGACAAGTTCCAGGTCCTCAGTGAGGTGGACGTCGCATTCCACCCCGTCAGCACCTTCCGCGAGCGCCTGCAGAAAAGCAGCGCGGGTGTGTTCCGCGTACTGTTCGCTCGCCCCGCGGTGCGCGAAAACCAGGTGCTTCACTGCTCGTTGTTCTGCCACAGGCCTTACGCTAGCGAATCGGCGGCGTGACTGTCCTCCGGACGGCTGGTTAGATGGGAATTCAGCATCGATGCGGAGGACTAAGTGAGCATTGCGTTGACCGATACGGAGCGCGCCGCGGGTCTGAGGCGGATGAAGACCGTTGCGACGGGCCTGCTCGCCATCATGGCGGTGATTTTCCTGATCGCCTTCGCCCTTCAGGAGCAGTACCCGTGGTTGCAGTACGTCCGCGCTGCTGCGGAGGGCGGCATGGTGGGAGCCCTGGCCGACTGGTTCGCCGTGACGGCCCTGTTCAAGTACCCGATGGGGCTCAAGATTCCCCACACGGCGATCATTCCGCGCAAGAAGGACCAGATCGGCACATCACTGGGGCAGTTTGTGGAGGAGAACTTCCTGTCGGAGTCCGTGGTGCAGCAGAAGCTTTCCTCACTCGGCCTCGCCCAGCGCGCCGGCGCATGGCTCTCCCGGCCGGAGGGGGCAGACCGCGTAGCCGTGGAAGGTGCCGCCCTGATCCGCGGTGCTTTCACCGTGCTGGATGACGACGCCGTCCAGAAGGTCATCGAATCAATGGTGCGCAAGCACGTGGTGGACCCACCGTGGGGGCCGCCGGTCGGTCGCATGGCAGAGCGCGTCTTCGAGGAGGGACACCACCACCGGCTCGTTGACCTGCTGGTGGACCGGGCAGCCGAGTGGGTGGACGGCAATTACGACGTCGTTTCCAGCGTTGTGTCCCAACGCTCACCCACATGGGTGCCGCACTTCGTGGACGGGCTCGTCGGCGACAAGGTTTATGTGGAGTTCCTCAAGTTCGTTCGGGCGGTCCAGGCGGATCCCCAGCACGATGTCCGGCTCTCCATCGACAAATACCTCAAGGACCTCGCCCAGGATCTGCAGCATGATCCGGTCATTATTGCGAAGGCCGAGGAAATCAAGGCCGGCATCCTTGATGACCCGCGTCTGCATGATGTTGCCGCACGGGCCTGGTCCACCATCAAGACAGCCCTCCTGGAAGCAGTCAATGACCCTGATAGTGAACTGACCCGAAACTTCAAGGCTGCGGTCCGCGACTTCGGGCGGCGTCTCACCACGGACGAGGATCTTGCGCGCAAGATCAACACGTGGATTTCCGACGGCGCCGGTTACCTCGTGCGGACCTACCGAAGCGACATCGCGGGCATCATCTCCGAAACTGTGGAGCGCTGGGACGCCGAAGAAACCTCACGGAAGATCGAACTCCAGGTCGGTAAGGATCTTCAGTTCATCCGGATCAACGGCACCGTGGTCGGCGCTCTTGCCGGACTGGGCATCTTCTCATTGGCGCACGCGCTGTTCGGCTAGCGTCAGGGCTGCGGGCCGTTACCGGTCTCCGGGAGCTTCTCGAGCTCCGTGAGCAGCTCACCGGGGATGACGGTGGGCGGTGGACCGAAGGCTTCCCGGGTTGCCTCGATGACCGTACGGCCCATCTTATGGTTGGCCACCCCGCCCACAGCTGCGCCTACCCCGAACGGGAGCGCCCGGCCCAACAGGGCGCCGCCCTGGCGCGCGAGCATGCGCTTGAGGAAACGCTTGCGGATGCTGGCGCCGATGCCGCGTACTGCGGAGGAGGACATCGACCCCCCGACCACGTTGCCCCAGTGACGCGTGACCCCGCCCGCTGATGACCCGATGGTCGCCTGGATGAGAGCCGAGCCTTCCTCACCCATGAGGATGGCCATGACGAGAGTGCGGGCACGTTCCGGATCCTCTGTGGAGATTCCGTGCAGCTCCGCGACTGATTGTGCATAGAGCGCCGTTGCCTCCAGAAAACCGACGGTGGCGGCGGCGGAAAGTCCCAGCGAAACCACTGTTCCAATAGCCGGGACGACGGCGGTGCCACCGACAGCTGCTCCTGCGGTTGTGATCGCAACGAGATAGTCGCGCTCCAGTTTTGCGTTCAACTCGGCACCGGTGGCCGTTGGGTTTTTTCTGCGCAATCGCCGCAGGTTGGCGAGAACCAACGGTCGTTGAATATCGATAGCCCGTTCCACCGCGCGCTGGATGCCCGGCTTTGGTTGGCCGTTGCGGTCGAATACCGCTCCGCTGGCAAATTTCCCCGCGGGGTTGAAGCGTGCCATAACTGATCCTTCCGTCGAGATGTTCAAGTTTGGGCGAGCGCTTGCTCAACGCAAAACGCCCCGTCGGATGGGGGCCGGCGGGGCGTTTGGTCGATGTACCCGGTTTATGCGTGCGAGCGATTCTTGGTGATCGCTCCGTAAACGAGGAGAACGATGATCGCGCCGCCGATGGCCAGCAGCCACGAGGAGATCGAGAAGAACTCGTTCACGCCGACATTGAAGAGGAGGTTACCCAGGAAGCCTCCGAGGAGGGCCCCAATCACGCCCAGGATCAGGGTCATGATCCAGCCGCCGGCCTGCTTGCCGGGCAGAATCAGCTTGGCGATGGCTCCCGCAATAAGGCCGAGAAGAAGAAATGCCAGGAAATTCATGAAGTGCTCCTTTATCGAACTTCTAACTGCGCAACATATATGTCGATTTCGACGATGCACCGGAGTGCAACTGCACACTACCTTACTTGATAAGTGAGCTTAGTAATAGCATACGCCTCACCGGTGGAACTATTAAACTCCTGCTCGGCGACTTTGCAACCCCTTGTAATCGAAACTTCACCAGAAACGGGATCGACAGTATGCTGATCACGTGGCGCTTATATTCCGGCAACCCGCCGTGGCTACTGGGACTAACAGAAGAATTCCTGAAGCGGGTCAAATCAAGGAGTGGTTGGCATGAGAATCGGTTCCTCCATTGTCCTCATTGCACTTGGTGCAATATTGGCCTTCGCAGTCTCAGATAATCTGGTGAACTTCATCGACCTCACCCTGGTGGGTTACATCCTGATGGGGGTCGGCATTCTGGGGCTAATCATTTCGCTCCTTATGAATGCTCCCCGCAACCAGAAGCGGGTCAGCGAGTCGCGTACCGTCCAGGACCCCAACACCGGCGAGCGGATCACCCGAAACGAGACCCGCGACGGCGGGATCTGACCGAACCTGTCAGCGGGGCTGCCGAGCAGTCCGTACAAGAGAAGCCATCAGCGCCGTCGGCGCTGGTGGCTTCTTCCTTTTCGCGCCCTCTCCGAGGAACTGCCATAAGCAGATCTGCCTTTCCTTCCGTTTTCCATTGACACCCAAACAGAAACACAGATAGAGTCACTGAAACGGAAATGGTTGTGACGGCAGTCACGCAGCGAGGAGGAACGGTGTTCGCCGAGGAACGCTATAACAGGATCGCAGCGCTGGTTATGTCCGAGGGCCGGGTAACTGTGGCCCAGCTGGCATCGCGGTTCAACATCACCAAGGAGACTGTCCGGCGCGATCTCGCACTGCTGGAGAAGGACGGGCTCCTGCGTCGGGTACACGGCGGTGCCGTTCCGGCCGCCAGCGCAAGCACCACTGAGCTCAGCCTCACAAGCCGTGAAGGCCGCAACCAGGCAGAGAAAGCACGCATCGCCAAAGCCGCGCTGACAATGGTTCCCACCGAAGGTTCGATTGTGCTGGACGGCGGAACCACCACAAGCAGCCTCGCTGCACTCCTTGCGCAGGAAGCTGGGAACCAGCTCCTCGTCATCACCCACTCCGTACCGGTCGCCTCCACCCTGATCGGCTCATCACTCCAACTGGAATTCATCGGTGGCCGGGTCCGCGGCCTGACCAGTGCCTGCGTCGGCAGCGGCACTGTTGCGCGCTACAGCGGCTTCCGCCCGGACGTCGTTTTCATCGGAACCAACGGAGTGCACCCGGAATTCGGGCTCAGCACTCCTGACCCGGAGGAGGCCTCTGTGAAGGCAGCAATCGTTAGATCCGCTCGCCGCGTCGTCGTACTGGCGGACGCGTCGAAATTGAACACAGAGACGCTCGTCAGCTTCGCCGAACTTGGCGACATAGACGCCCTGGTCACCGACGCCCAGCCGGACACCGGTTTCACCCGCGCCCTCGCCGAGGCGGACGTCGAGCTGGTCATCGCATGATCATCACGCTCACAGCCAATCCCAGCCTGGACCGCACTATTGAACTCGCCGCCCCCCTGGCCCGCGGTGCGGTGCAGCGTGCAACGGCCAACCGCCAGGAGTCGGGCGGCAAGGGAGTCAACGTCTGCCGGGCCCTGTCCGCCGGCGGCGCCGAGGCGCTGGCAATCCTTCCCGGCCACGAGGATGATCCGGTACTCACCGGTCTCCACTCCGCCGGTGTCCCCTACCGCAATCTGCCCATCGCGGCAGCACTTCGCAGCAATGTCACGCTGACGGAGCCGGATGGCACCACCACCAAAATCAACGAGCCCGGTCCGGCACTGAACCAGCGGGAAGCTGACGCCCTTATTGACCTGGTGGTGGAACTGTCCGACGACGCCCGCTGGCTGGTCCTTGCAGGGTCCCTTCCGCCGGGCCTTGCCCCGGATTATTACGCTGAAGTCGTTCGCGCGGTAAGGAACCGCCACGGCGACCGCGCTCCACTGATCGCTCTGGATGCGTCCGAAGCAGCGCTCATAGCGGCGATCGAGAACAACGCCGCTCCGGACCTCCTCAAGCCGAACGCCGAGGAACTCTCCCAGCTCACCGGCCTTGGAGTTGGAGACAGCCTCGAGGACCAGCAGGACCTCGCGGTCGAAGCAGCTACCCGGCTGCTCGCCCGCGGCGTCCGTTCGGTCCTTGCAACCCTCGGTTCCAAGGGCGCTCTTTTGGTTACCGCCGACGGCGCGTGGCACGCACAGCATCCACCCATCACAGCAATCTCCACCGTCGGCGCCGGAGACTCCGCGCTTGCCGGCTACCTCCTGGCGCAAACCCGCGGCGCCAGTGCCCCCGACTGCCTGCGCCAGGCGGTGGCTCACGGCTCGGCTGCTGCATCCCTACCGGGTTCAACAGTGCCGGCCCTGCACCAAACCACACCGGACGCGGTTACGGTCCGGGTGCTCGCTTCAACCCATGCTTCCCCCAACCACCCATAACCTCCAAAGGAACTCCCATGTCCGCAATGATTACGCCCGAACTTGTCGTTCTCGACACGTCGCTGGGCACTGACCGCGCCGGCGTCATTCGCCGGCTCGCCGAACTGGTGGTGGCGCAGGGCCGCGCCGACCAGGTGGAAGGGCTTTTCGCCGATGCTCTGGCCCGCGAGGAAAAGACAGCCACCGGCATCCCCGGCGGCATCGCCATTCCGCACTGCCGGTCCACTGCCGTTCTTGAACCGACCCTGGCGATGGCACGCCTTGAGCCGAAGGTGGACTTCGGCGCCAAAGACGGCCCGGCAGACCTGGTGTTCTTCATAGCGGCTCCGGAAGGCGCCGACCAGCAACACCTCAAGCTGCTGTCGAAGCTCGCCCGCTCCCTGATCAAGAAGGACTTCACCGCCGCGTTGCGCTCCGCATCCACCGAGCAGGAGGTCGTGGCTCTGGTGGAGGAAGCCCTCGAAGCCGCTCCTGCCAGGAAGGAAGGCGGCGCTACTGCCGTGAAGCCTGAGTCCGCGGACCCGGGAACCACAACGCCGCCGGACGCAGCCCGGACCAAGCGACTGGTCGCCGTGACCGCATGCCCCACAGGTATTGCCCACACCTACATGGCAGCCGACTCACTCGTCGCCGCGGCCAAGGAGCGTGGCATTGACCTGCAGGTCGAGACGCAGGGCTCCTCAGCATCCACTCCCCTCGACCCGTCAGTGATCGCTGCAGCGGATGCAGTAATTTTCGCCGTCGATGTCGACGTCCGGGACAAGCACCGGTTCGCCGGCAAGCCGGTCATCAATGCGCCGGTCAAGCGCGGCATCGACGAGCCGGGAGTCATGGTCGAGGAAGCCATCGCCGCGGCAGATAACCCCAATGCCCGCCGAGTTGCCGATTCCTCCATGCCTGGGTCCGACGACGACGGCCCTCGTGAAGGTGTCGGCGGCCAGTTGAAGCGCGCGCTTCTTACGGGCGTCAGCTACATGATCCCGTTCGTTGCAGGCGGCGGGCTCCTCATTGCCCTGGGCTTCCTCCTCGGCGGGTATGACATCACCGGATTCGCTGATGACATGGTGGTCAACAACAGCCTCTGGAACCTCCCTTCCGAGTTCCCCGAGACAGCCCAGGGCGCTCTCGGCGCATACCTCGGGGCGGTGTTCTTCAAGATCGGTTCCCTGTCGATGGGCTTCCTGGTCCCAGCCCTGGCGGGCTACATTGCCTACGCACTCGCTGACCGTCCCGGCATTGCCCCGGGCTTCGTTGCCGGTGCTGTTGCCGGCTTCATGGGCGCGGGTTTCCTGGGTGCGATTGTCGGCGGTCTCCTGGCCGGCTACGTCGCCATGAAGATCGGTAAGCTGGCAGTTCCCCGCTGGCTGCGCGGCCTGATGCCGGTAGTGATCATCCCGCTGGTGGCGTCGATTGTGGCCTCCGGCCTCATGATCCTTATCCTGGGTGGTCCGATTGCCGCCCTGACCGTTGCGCTCAACGATTGGTTGTCGGGTTTGACCGGCACCGGTGCGGTTCTGCTTGGCATCATCCTCGGGCTCATGATGGCAATTGACCTCGGCGGTCCCATCAACAAGGTTGCCTACGCCTTCGCAGTCGCCGGCCTCGGCGCTGGAGCCATCGACAACCAGGCTCCGTGGCAGATCATGGCGGCCGTCATGGCCGCCGGTATGGTCCCGCCGCTGGCAATGGCCTTGGCCACCGTGATCGACCGCCGCCGCTTCTCCCTCGCAGAGCGCGAGAACGGAAAGGCTGCATGGCTCCTCGGCTCCGCGTTCATCTCGGAAGGCGCCATTCCGTTCGCTGCCGCTGATCCGCTGCGCGTCATTCCCGCCGGAATGCTGGGAGCCGCGGTCACCGGCGCGATGATCATGGGTACCGGAGTCACCTCCCAGGCACCGCACGGCGGAATCTTTGTATTCTTCGCAATCGGTAATGTCGTTATGTTTGTTCTATCGATTCTCGTGGGCATGGTCATCTCGGCCCTTGCCGTGGTGGCCCTGAAGCGGTTCGCCGTGCGCAAGCCGGCCCCGGCCGCCGCCTCCGAGTCGGTTGCCGCATAGTCCCTGACTGAGGAGTTGGACCATTGAGCACCTTCACCGGCGTAGGGGTAAGCCCCGGCAGGATCGTTGGACCGGTGCGGCAGATGCCGCGCCCGGTAGCTGAACCGTCCGCCCGGGAGAAATGGTCCAACACCACGGTTGATGAGGAAACGGCCAGGCTGAAGGCTGCCGCGAAAAACGTGCAGGCCGAACTTCAGCAACGCGCCGACGCCGCAACCGGTGACTCGAGGGCGGTCCTTGAGGCAACTGCCATGATGGCCGCGGACCCCATGCTTCTGAAGTCCGCGAACGCCCTCATTGTTGCCGGAACCTCTGCCGAGCGCTCGGTGTGGGAAGCCGGCTCCCAGGTGGCGGACATGCTGAGGGGCCTCGGCGGTTATATGGCCGAGCGCACCCAGGACGTCCTGGACGTCCGCTCCCGGATTGTCGCCGAGTTGCGCGGGCTGCAGGCGCCCGGTATCCCGACAGCCGACCATCCGTTCGTCCTTGCGGCGGAGGACCTCGCCCCTGCGGATACCGCCACGCTCAACCCGGAGCTTGTGATCGCCCTGATCACCAGCTCCGGGGGTCCGCAGTCACACACGGCCATCCTGGCCCGCGCGCTGGGGCTGCCCGCCGTCGTCGCCGCCCGCGGCGTTGAGACTATCGACGACGGCACTGAGGTGTTTGTCGACGGCGCCGCCGGAACCGTGCTCGCCGGCCCGGGCGATGCAGAACGGACGGCAGCGGCCATCTGGGCGGAGCAGGCACGTTCGCTCGGTAGCTACAGCGGAACCTGCACGACGAAGGACGGGCACCGGATCCCGCTGCTCGCCAATGTGGGATCGGGTGCTGACGCCCGCAAGGCGGCCGATGCTGGAGCTGAAGGCGTAGGACTACTGCGCACCGAGTTCTGCTTCCTCAACCGCGATACCGAGCCGACGGTCGAGGAGCAATCCGCGGCATACCGTGAGGTGTTCGACGCGTTCCCTGCCTGCAAGGTAGTGATCCGCACTCTTGATGCCGGCGCAGACAAGCCCCTGCCCTTCCTTACCGATGCCTCCGAACCCAACCCCGCGCTCGGTGTTCGCGGCTACCGCACCGAGCTTTCGACGCCCGGTGTGCTGGACCGCCAGCTGAAGGCAATCAGCGAAGCAGCCGACGGCGCAACAACGGACGTCTGGGTCATGGCACCCATGATTTCCACAGCGGAGGAGGCCCAGCACTTCGCTGAATCCTGTGCGGCAGCGGGATTGAAGGTGCCCGGCGTCATGGTTGAGGTTCCGTCTGCAGCGCTGACCGCAGGAGCAATCCTGCAGCGCGTGAACTTCGCGTCGATCGGAACCAATGACCTGACGCAGTACGTCATGGCAGCGGACCGCCAACTCGGGCCGCTGGCCGCCCTGAACGACCCCTGGCAGCCGGCTGTCCTCCAGCTGATCCGGCAGACGGTGGCCGGTGCCGAGACGGCGCGTGGCGGTAAACGTTCCAGCGGGGAACCCAACGGTGACAACGGGAAGTCGGTCGGAGTGTGCGGTGAGGCGGCCGCAGATCCGGCCCTCGCCGTCGTGCTGGTGGGTCTGGGCGTCACGTCGCTGTCCATGAGTTCGCGCGCATTTGCCGCCGTGGCTGCCGTGATTGGTTCAGTGTCCCTCACCGACGCACAGGGACTGGCACAACAGGCCCTGGCTGCACCCACTGCGATCGAGGCACGCACAGCGGTGCGTGCCGGTTTGCCGATCCTCACAACCCTGGGCCTGTAGGCTCGCACAACAGCAAACGGAAGGAAGATCATGATCGAACGCAAAGCAACCGTAGCCAGCCGGGTTGGGCTCCACGCCCGTCCTGCCGCCATCTTCGCCGAAGCGGCGGGGGAACAATCGGCTGACATCACTATTGCCCTGGAGGGGAGCCCGGCTGACGAGGCCATGGACGCATCAAGCATCCTGTCGCTGATGAGCCTGGGCGCCGAGCACGGTGATGTTGTTGTGCTCCGCTCCGAGGACGACGGCGCCGGGGACGCCCTGGACTCGCTGGTCCGTATCCTCGAAACCGATCACGACGCCTGACAGCAGGCTTTTCCGGCGGCGGCAGCCCGGCCTGGAAACGAAATAGGTGCGTCCACCCGTTCTAATGGACGCACCTATTGCTGTGTAACCCGTTGACCCCCCACGGACACCGGGAGTTACATAATCATAATTTTGACACACCAGGATGAAAACGTGAACAGAGTTCGCGATATTGGTCGAAATAATCCGGCGAAAAGACTAACCGTGGATCAGTCGCGCCGGTGTTCATTGGCCAGGAAATTGGCGGAGCGGTTGCGTACCGAACGCCGGCGGGACAGCCAGATCATGGTGAGGCCGCTGGTGACGAGGACAATCGCGCCGAACGGCAGAATGAGGTCCGCCGCCCCGGTCCTGACTCCGGTGAACTTGAGTGCAGTGTGGGCAAGCACCATAGCGAATCCGCCCGCCATGAAGGCCGCAGCGACTCGGTGAAGGCCCCGCGCGGAGGTGTCCCGCGCACTTGCGATCGCCGGGCCCAGCAGGCATGCGCCGACATACGCCGGGTAGATTCGGCCCAGGTGGGAGTACCAGTGCACGGTTGGTTGGTCTGCGTATTCCCGCAGCCCCGTCGAGGACTCCGGAAGGTCACTGAGTCCGAACAGAATCACCGTGGCCAAAACCGTGAGTCCCAGTACAGCAGCACCTAATGGTCCACTGATCAGCCTTAACGCGCTCTCGGAGCTGAACGCTGCCGCGCCTCGAAGCCCCAGGAGCAGCATGATGGCATACAGGCTGAACCGGATGAGCAGGTTCGCAATATTGGCCCCGCCGAGCAAGCCGTCAACAAAAAGATAAATCGGCGCCAGGCTGAGGCCCACCGCCACACACAGCAGAACCAGCACAGCGAAGATGCTCCGGCCTTTACCCCGCAGGGCATCCGGGAGGCGTGTAGCCGCGAAAATGACGCACAACGCGAGCGCAAGCCCCTGGATAAATGATCCTGCGCTCATCCGAGGTTCTCCCATAAGGTCTGGTCACGAGTGTTGTCCTGCTCCTGTTTACGGAGCCGCTTACCCAATCCGTCAAGCCGGTCCCGCGCTATCAGGATGAGTTTCGAATCAGGCAGGGAACTCAGCACCTGCTCACGGCCGTCATCTGCCCAGCTGCCTTCCTGCGGTGTGAGCAGCCCGGTGACAACCAGGCCGTTTGCGAGCGAAACCCCGGAAACCCTGGCCACCTCAACGCACAACTGGGTACTCAGCCGGCCGGCGCTGAGTTGCGCCGAGAGGTTTTGCGGAGCAATGCCGGTGCGCGTGGTCAGCGCCTGGCGGAGTTCACCGCCGTCGACCGCATCGAACCACGAGCGCACTGAGTAGCGATGGGGCAGTGGTGCAAGCCGGAAACTCAGCGGACTGCCCACCCAGTCTGTTTCCTCACTGCGGCCAAGGATCAGCCGCAGCAGATCCATCGGGGAAACCTGGCTGAGATATTCCTCGCCGGTGGGCGGCAGGATTCCCTCCGCGAGGTCCAGGTAGCCGTCAAACACACTCAGCGCCTGAACCGGCGGAATCCCGTAGGCGCGGGCGATGTTGATGACGGTTTCTATGGAGACTTTTCCACGGACCAGCTGCTGCGCCAGTGTGGACCGCTTGATGTCCGCCTTCCGGCAGAGGTCGGAAACCGTTGCCTCAGGTGCTATCTGGGTACGCCACAGCTGGAAAGCTTTGGCTGTGACTGCCATCATCACCCTTCAGGAACATTTCGACTGGACTTCTGACCCCTACTGTGAAGTATAGTTGGAGAGCTGGCTCCCCATTCTGCGATTCCCCCATACGCAGAACGCGGAGCCAGTTTCACTTTAATCTCTCCAGTGGCGCCTCGAGGCGGGCTGTCGCCCTACCAGCGCACCTTCTTCTCCCGCTTTCCCTGACGGTTACTGGCGTGTACTGACTTGTTCCTGCGCCCAGTGCTGTGCGCGCTGTCCAGGTCCCCGAAGGCGGGGTTCTTCCGGGCCAACGCTTCCCGCGCGCGCGGATCATCCACCAGTTTCTTTGCAGCATCTTCGGTCAGATGGACGTTGAGCGGCTGTTGATTGTCTTGCTGGGTCATGGCTCTCCTTCAGTGGCTCTGACCGGCTGGGCCACTCACCTACCGGCAATGACGACGACGGCGGCTCTTGCTGTCCGCCGGCGCTCCGCCGGTTCCGTAGGGGTCCTGTTGCGCTGATTGGCCGGTTCAGGGCGACCCTGATCCGGACTCATGCACGGGAGGAGTGGAAACAAACATGGAGACGAAGGCCTCAACACGGTCTTTTCGAATGGTTTCGTTGATATTTGGACGAGTGCGCCAGGCACGCGACCGGCACAATTACTCGAAAATTATTGTTCCCATGCACTTCAACCTACACGAGCCCCCGGAGCCTTGGCCAGAGGTGTCCCGGATTTTGGCGCGCAGACAGCGGCTACTTACCCCGACGGAGCAGAACGAGTAGATTTCCAACAAAGGGTCAGGGAGGAACAATGGGCGAAAATACGCCGAACATCGACAATCGGTACAGTTCCATCTACCAGCGGGGCGGCGGATCATCGACCACCCAGGGTGATCGCTGGCCCGCACCGAAGGAACCACCGCAGCAGCGCCGGGCAGTATCCGAGGCGCACACCGCAACCTCACCCGAGCAGCCCGCCAACGTTGTTGAAGTGATGCCGGCAGGAGCGGTCTTGCCGGACCCCGGACCGGCGCACCCGCGGTTCAATCCGTTTGTTTTGGTGCTCTGGCTGCTCGGGGCGGCCATGCTTGCCCTGGGCTTGTGGGCGGTGTTTGCACCTCTACAGGTTGATCAGACCGCAGTCAGCGGCCCGTTCCCGCAATGGATCTTCATCATCAGCCAGTCGGCGGGCGGCATCATTGTCAGCGCCAGCATTCTGCTCACGGCGGCAGGGGCACTCAGCGCGGTCTTCTGGGACCGGCGGCGCCGCCTCACCTCCAATCAACAGGGGTGACCGGCCTGACCGCGGTTCGCGGCGGTTCCTGTTGAGTCGGTCTGGTCAGCGCTTCTTGACGTCAACATCGACGTACACCAACCGGTGGTCGCTCGTGGGGAAAGGGAAAACCCCCGTGAGCTCCGCGCCGGGAGCCCCTGCGCGCGGCCAGAAGATGCCGGAGCCGCGCACCTTGAGAGTCTTGGACGGCAGCACATAATCCACCCGGAGGTTTCCCGCCTCAGCGTCCTCGAAGTCCGCCGTGTCCAAAGCCGGATTACCGCGATGCCCGGTATTCACCCGCCCCTGCAGGACTGACGCTTCGGCCGCGCCTTCCGCTGCGGGCTCCGGATCCTGGAGTTCCTTCAGCTCGAGCAACGAACTGATCGAGCCAGGGCGGGAATCGCCATCAGCCGGGTCGCTGTTGAGGTCTCCCAGCACAACGAAGTCGTCACGTCGGTCCAGTCCGCCGCGTTCGCCGTCGTCGTCGTAGATGTAGCGCGCGTTGCCGCCGCCGCGGATATAGTCCACCCAAAAGCGGATCTCGTCGCTGTTCCGTCTGCCGTTGCGGTCTTCCTCAGAGTCGAAGACCGGGGGCGTGGGGTGACTGGCGAGAACATGGACTGTCGAATCACCGATGGTCACCGGAACGTCCCAGTGCGATTTGCTGGACAGGCGGAGAGCCGCCAGTTCCTCCTCGGTGAACCAGTCCGCCGCGCCGGCGGTAGCCGGGTCATCGGGCAGGAGCGCACCCGGCATGTCCGCCCAGAGGAAATTCTGGAAGGTGCGGACATTCCTGGTGTCGATGGGGTACCTGGAGTAGAGAACCATTCCGTACTGGCCCTCGAACTGGCCGAACCCGAACGCATCGTCCGGGCCGCCCACGGTCCCGTCATTGTTCAGGTCCATCCCGCTGGGAACACCGGTGTTGGATGTGGCGGTGTAGACGTAGGGGTAGCTGACGGGGGGTTCACCGTTCTGGCTCACCTCGAGGTAGTTGGTCCTGAAGAGTTCGGCCGCCGCGTGGTCTGCGTCGTAATCGAATTCGTTGAGCAGCACCACATCAGGGTTGTTGATCTGAATCACTTCGGCGATGCGCCGCGCCTGCTCATCATGGCCGGTCGACAGGTCCTCGACGAGCTCACCCTCGGCGGACCGGTTCAGGCTTGCGTTGTAGGTGGCGAAGCGCACTTCCTGCTTGCCCTGGCCCTGCGCAGCACCGTTCGGTTCGTGAGCAGCTGTTGCCGTTGACGGCACCGCCAAGCCGGCAGCGGCGACCGCGAGCGCGACGAGAATAGCGGCCGTTCTGCGGCGCGGTGCTCGTGCTGAATCCATGGACTTCCCCTCCGGTCCCCCAGTGACCGGTCCAGCCTAACTGTCCCGGCTGGGAGGGGTCGAACGGGCTCCTGCGGCACGCTCGGCCTTCTCGAAGGCAGTCTCCAGCTCGCTGACCGCGGATTCATAAGCAGGTGCAGCTCCGTCGTCGTCAGTATCTTCCTGCTCGCGCAGCACCGCCGCGGTCCGCATCGCGCGGACCAACCCGGCAGTCTCGGGACGCTTGACGTCCGTCATGTCCGGATAGTCGATGGCGACGGCGGGATCCAGTTCATAGCTCACCCACCGCTGCAACACGGATTCATGGCGCGCCCGCAACGCTGACCGCGCCTCTTCCACGGATTGACGACGACGGCGCACAGCCCGCTCCTGCTCCCCGCGCCAGACCCAGCCGCCCGCCAACCCCATCCCGAGCATGCCTGCCAGCCCGGTCACCGCAGCTGTCTCGGGGATGAGCACCATGGCTCCCAGCATGGCGCTGAGGCACGCGAACCCGCCGGTGAAGCCGTACCAGAAGACGCCATCGCGGTCCTTGTCCGTCAGCAGCCCGCGCGAGACGGCGAAAGCGGTCAGCGCAATGAGCGCTCCGATGACGGCGACGGCTAGCGCCGTCTGAACGGGTAACGCCAATAGGCCGGGCATCGGAGTTCCTCCCGGCACTTTCCCGTGCCGCTCGATGGAAAGGATCTGCACTTCCAGTACAGGCTTCCTGTGCCCGGGAGTCAATGCTTGTTGCCTGAAAGCAACCTTGGAAAGCGGATCGGCCTTCCACGAAAAAGCGCGCCCTCACCGATACCTCGGCGGGGGCGCGCTCCTCGTACTCGCGGGTGGGCCCTGTGGGACTCGAACCCACGACCCACGGATTAAAAGTCCGATGCTCTACCAACTGAGCTAAAGGCCCACGTCACCCGGGCACGCCCGAACAACGTGTCTACTTTATCGCACCCGATCGGGCGATAAGGCAACCTGGGCCGATATGCCCTGTGCCGTGGGAGCGAACCCGCGGGTTTGGTTGGCGCCTAGCCCCCCAATAGGCGCAGGAGTATTCTCGACCCATGGACGGCGAATATGTAGACAACAGCCCTCGGCACCACAAACCCAAGCCGTTTGCGCCCGCAGATTTTGAGGTTTTCGCCGGCGGTGCAGACCCGTCGCGGGTTTCCGAAGCCGCCCACCTTGCCGCGCACGCACTGGTTCACCACGGCCGCGAGACCGATGACCCCGTGGTGACGCAGCGCCTGGTGCAACTGGCTGACCAGCAGGGGCTGGAAGCCATTGCCGAGTTGTGGGCGGAAAGTCCCGCTCGTTCCCTGCCCGGCGCACTCTGGCGCCTCTACGCGCTCCGTGCCGCTACCCAGCAGAACCCGGAAAAAATCGCCGCCTTCTTCAAAGCCGGCAAGGAGGTGGCCCAGGTTTCGAAGGTTGTCGCGGGAGTCGCCGAGCCCCCCGGCGCGGACGAGGTCCAGCACATGGCGGACACCATTCTTTCCGGCGCGTTCGACGGCGAATTCGACGTAGCGCTTGAGCGCTTTGCCGCTTTCTGCCGGGTAGTGGCGCTCGGCCAAACCAACCACGCGGACGACGTCGATACCTCCAACGGCGCCCACGCCACCAAACTCACGCGCAGTTCACACCAGCTGGTCAAGACTGCGGAGGACCTGGAGCACGCTGCCGCTTCCTGGCGCCGCGGCGAGCTGGACTAGCAGCACCGTGCACTCCCGGCCACTGGCCCTGTCCTGGCGCGCGAACCCGGTCTAGGATCGCCGTATGGAAGCGAATGCTGCGGGAGTCGAAGTTTTGACCGACAGTGAATGCTGGAACTGCCTGAGGGCAGTTTCAGTGGGGCGGCTCGCCGTCGCTCTCGAAGACGGCCCTGACATTTTTCCGGTCAACTACACCACCGATCACGGAACGCTCGTATTCCGGACAGGAACCGGAACCAAGCTTGCAGCGGTGCAGGCTGATGCCCGCGTTGCGCTGGAAGCGGACGGGGTGGACTCCGAAGCGGGTGTCGCCTGGAGCGTCGTCATCCGGGGTGGGGCGGAACTGGTGAAACTCCCCGACGACGTCCTTGAGACATTCTCGCTTCCCCTCTTTCCGTGGCAGGGAGGCAGGAAAGACCAGTTTGTCCGGATCATTCCGGAGACAGTTTCAGGACGGCGATTCCCCGTAGTTGAGCCGAAGACCTGGTGGACTCCGGAGTCCAGCGCAACCCATTCGGCGCCGGAGTAGACAGTGCTCGTTGACATGCACGCGGGTCAGTAGCAGACTGAAACTGGTGTCGGACCGTGGAACCCCCGGGCTTCAACATTTAGCCGCTTCGAGCGGCCTTCCGCCGAGAGGCGCTCCCGGTTCGGCGCCACTTTTGTGCCCTCAGGGGGCCGGCCGCACAGCGCCGGCCACCTGAGTGAGGCGCAGGTAGTCTTAGGTGGCAACCGTCCGTGCGACCGTAGGTGATCCTTGTGAAGCTCCGCCTCTTTCCCCAGGAAAACGCAGGACTTGAACTGCTCTCCAGCATGGCCCAGCAACTGGTCCTCGGAGTCCGCAGCATGTCCGGCATCCTTGGTGCCGCACCCCAGGACTATGATCAGCTGGCCGAAGAGCTGCACCAGTATGAAGGCACCTCGACGGACCTGCACTTTGCCCTGCTGACCTCGATGCGCACGAGCTTCATCAACCCGCTCCCCCGTGAAGACCTCTACTCCATGTCGCGTCTGTTGAGCGAAGCCATGGAGAAGCTCGACGGCGCTGCGGAGCTCATCGCCCTCTACAAGCTGACCAAACTCAGCCGCCGCGCAACCGAGCAGCTCGAGGTGATCACCCGGCAGGCGGAACTGACCGCCGAGGCGATGCGGCAGCTCAATTCCCTCGATGACCTCGAGGACTACTGGATCGAGATCCTGCGACTGGCCAAGCGTGCCGAACGCACGCACCGGATCTGGTGCTCGGAGCTGCTCGCTGACCACAAGCCGCTGGTCTACGCGCGGCACCGTGACGTCGCCAACCAGCTCGTCGACGTCACAAAGGACATCCGCAAGGTGGCAACCCACGTCGGAGCGATCCTCGTCAAGGAATCGTAGGTGGAGGTCTTCCTCCTCGGCACCGTAGTGCTCCTCGCTGGCGGATTCGCCTTCATCAACGGGTTCCACGACGTCTCCAACTCCATTGCCACGTCGGTCCGTACCCGCGCACTGACTCCAACTGTGGCAGTCCTGCTCGCTGCGCTGTTCAACCTCGTCGGTGCCCTCATGAGCGCCAGCGTGGCGACTCTCTTCACCGGGAACAGCATCAGCCTCCCCACCGGGCAGAGCGGTCTGGGCATTTTGCTCGCCGCCCTGCTGGCAGCGTGCGCCTGGGGTATCTTCACCTGGTACCGAGGCAAGCCGTCGTCGTCCACGCATGCATTGATCGGCGGACTGATAGGGGCCGGCGGGGCGGCGGCAGTGCTCGGCGGGGAGTCCATTGCCGCGTCCGGCCGCGTATTCCTCCTGGAGATCGGACTGCCGCTGCTGCTGTCGCCGCTGATTGCCTACCTGCTCGCCTACGTGGTTGTCTTCCCTGCCACGTGGCTGCTGCGTCACAATTCCCCGCGCAAGGTCAACAACGGGAACCGGATGGCCCAGGCCGTCCTGACCGCCGCATTCGCCTTGGGCCACGGGCTGCAGGACGGTCAGCGCACCATGGCCGTGATCGTCCTGGCGCTGGTGGGAGCCGGCCTCTACTCCGGGAGCGATATTCCGCTCTGGGTCCAAGTCTTTGCCGCCGTGCTGCTGGCGGGCGGATCACTGCTTGGAGGCTGGCGCATTACACACACCCTTTCCAACCGGCTGGTACGCATTGACCCGCTCCGCGGGATGGCGGCCCAGGGGGTCAGCGCCGTCATGCTTTTTGTCGGCGCACTGTCGCTGAACATGCCGCTCTCCAGCACGCATACCATGACCTCGGCAATTGTGGGCGCCGGCGCCAACCAGCGCTACGCCACGGTTCGGGGACGCGTGGTGCGCTCGGTATTGCTGGTCTGGATTACGACGGCGCCCGCCACCGCGCTGCTCGCCGCCATCCTTTTCCTGGCGATGAGCCCGCTGCTCTAGATTGCAGGCTGAGGCAGGTCCTTATCCGAAGCGGCCGGAGACGTAGTCCTCGGTTGCCTTCTCCGAGGGCATGTTGAAGATGTTGGTGGTCTCGCCGTATTCGATCAGCTTTCCCGGCTTGCCGGTGCCCGCGATGTTGAAGAACGCCGTTTTGTCCGAAACGCGGGCTGCCTGCTGCATGTTGTGGGTAACGATGACCACGGTGTACTCGCTCTTGAGCTCGTTGATAAGGTCCTCGATAGCGAGGGTTGAGATGGGGTCCAGCGCCGAGCAGGGCTCGTCCATGAGGATGACCTCGGGAGAAACCGCGATGGCCCGCGCAATGCACAGGCGCTGCTGCTGGCCGCCGGACAGGCCGGATCCGGGACGGCCGAGGCGGTCCTTCACCTCGTTCCAGAGGTTGGCGCCGCGCAGCGACTTCTCCACCAGTGCGTCCGCGTCTGACTTCGAGATCCGCTTGTTGTTCAGCTTGACGCCGGCCAGCACGTTGTCGCGGATGGACATCGTGGGGAACGGGTTGGGCCGCTGGAAGACCATTCCGATCTGGCTGCGGACCGTCACGGGGTCCACCGCGGAGTCATACAGGTTGTCACCGTCCAGCAGCACTTCCCCCTCAACCCGCGCACCGGGAATGACCTCGTGCATGCGGTTCAGGGTGCGCAGGAAGGTGGACTTCCCGCAGCCCGACGGGCCGATGAAGGCCGTGACGGAACGTGCGTCGATGCTGATGTTCACGTCTTCCACAGCGAGGAACTTGCTGTAGTAGACGTTGAGGTCCTTGACGTCGATTCGCTTGGACAATGGAGATCCTTCTGGGTTGTGCCGGCGGGTCAGCGGCTGGTCTTGGGAGCGAAGAGGCGGGCGATGAGGCGCGCCGCGAGGTTCAGGAGCATGACCATGATGATCAGCACCAGCGCGGCCGCCCAGGCACGCTGCGTGCTGGGGTCTGTGGCCGTCGGTGAGGTGGGCGTGAGGATCTGGTAGTAGATAAAAGTGGGCAGGGTGCTCATCCAGTCACCGAAGACGTTCCAGTTGATGGAGCTGGCAAAGCCTGCCGTGACCAGAATCGGAGCGGTTTCGCCAATCACCCGGGCGATGGCCAGGGTGACACCGGAGGCGATACCTGAGATCGCCGTCGGAATAACCACACGCGTGATGGTGCGCCACTTGCGAACGCCCAGCGCGTAGGCCGCTTCACGGAGTTCATTCGGGACAATTTTGAGCATTTCCTCCGTGGAGCGCACAACAACCGGGATCATCAGCACAGACAGCGCGACGGCGGCAACAAAGCCGGTGCGCGTGCCCGGCCCGAATAGCTGGCCGAACAGTGCAGCGGCGAAGAGACCGGCCACGATGGACGGGATACCCGTCATTACGTCAACGAAGAACGTGATGGCTCGGGCAAGCTTTCCGCCCGTGGAGTATTCCACGAGGTAGACGGCGGAGAGGAGCCCGATCGGCACGGAGATGAGCGTTGCCCACAGGGTGATCTGCAGGGTGCCGACAATGGCGTGGTACGCACCTCCCAGTACCGGTGTTCCCTCTGCGACAACCTGGTTGTCAATGGCTCCGGTGACGCCGTTCATGGACGTGAACAGGAAGTTGTAGGTCAGCCCCGGGAGGCCGCGCTCCAGAACGGTCCAGATAACCGAGAGCAGCGGAAGGAGTGCGACGAGGAATGACCCGTAGATCAGGAACATGGCGAACCGGTTGCGGGCCTTGCGTGAGCCTTCGACGACGCCCGTGACAGCTGTCCCCGCACCGATGAAGATGAGCGCACTGAAGAGGGCGAAGGGAACCAGGCTGAAACCGACCAGCGCGGCCAGTGCTGCGCCAACGACGATCGACGCTGCCAGGACCACCCATAGCGTGTAGGAGGGCATCCTGCCCTTGGTCAGCTGGGAGCGGCGCGGAGTCAAGGTGGCGTTGGCCATTAGTTAGCCCCTGAAAATTCTTTGTGACGGCTGATGATCCACCGCGCCACGATGTTGACGGCAAGCGTAATGACGAAGAGGACCAGGCCGGCGGCGATGAGTTCGGCCAACCGGAGCCCGTAGGCTTCGGGGAAGTTCAGTGCGATCTCGGCCGCGATGGTCTGGTTGCCGGACTGAATGAGGCTGGCTGTCAGGGCACCGCCGGAGAGCACCAGCGCCACGGCCATGGTCTCACCCAACGCGCGGCCGAGGCCGAGCATCGCCGCGCTGATGATGCCCGGGCGGGCAAAGGGCAGGACCGCCATGGTGATCATCTCCCAGCGGGTGGCTCCCATGGCGAGCGCCGCTTCCTCGTGAAGCTTCGGCGTCTGGAGGAAGATTTCCCGGCTGAGCGAGGTGATGATCGGAAGGACCATGACAGCGAGCACAATACCGGCGGTCAGCATGGTGCGTCCCGTCTGGCTGGCGGGGCCTTCGAAAATCGGAATCCAACCGAGGTTGCGCGCCAGCCAGTCATAGGCGATGGCCAATTGCGGAGCGAGGACGGCGTATCCCCATGCGCCGTAGACCACCGAAGGTATGGCCGCGAGCAGGTCGATCACATAGCCGAGCCCCTGCGCGAACCGGCGGGGCGCGTAGTGCGAGATGAACAGCGCAACGCCGATGCCGAGCGGTGTGGCAATCAGCAGCGCGATGGCCGCGGCAATCACGGTTCCGATGACGATCGGGAAGATGTAGGTGAAAAAGCCGTCCCCGCCGGTAATTTCCGATGGCTCGGCGCCGAAAACCGGCAGAGCCTCAATGATCAGGAAGACTGCGACGCTAAAGAGCGCTGCCAGGATCAGGCAGCCTGCGGCCAGGCTCGCGCCGGAGAAAATCTTGTCTCCGGATTGACCTGCACCGCCTGCTCGTTTCAGTGCATTCGTGGACACGGGGGGACCTTTCGGCGCTGCGCGGGGACGTCTGGAACAGTGCTCACGCAACTGTCCCGCTCTTACAAGGTACCTGCAACCCTGCCGGGACGCAGACAGCCAACAGCCCCGCCAGGGCCTTCTGGGCCTGGCAGGGCGTCATTGACCTGTTAGGAGGCAACCTGAATGGAATCAATCGCTTCCATTGCCTGCTCGCGCAGGGCCTCGGAGATGGGCGCGTTGCCCGCAGAGGATTCAGCTGTGGCCTGGCCCTCTTCGCTCACTGCGTAGCTCGCGAAAGCCTTGACCAGGTCCACCGTCTCCTGATCCTGGTACGCGCTGCAGTAGATGTGGTACGAGACAAGCACGATCGGGTAGGCACCGGACTCGGTGGTGTCGCGCTTCAGTTCCAGCGACATGTCAACCTCGCTGCGTCCTTCGACCGGTTCTGCAACTTCCACTGCGCGGGAGGCTGCTTCGGCGCTGAGCGGCACGTATTCCTCGCCAACCTTGACGAGGGCCTGTCCCAGGTCTCCGACGGCGGAGGCATCGGTGTAGGTGATGGCGCCTTCCGTGGAGGAGGTGGTGGAGACGACACCGTTGGTGCCCTGGGCGTTCTCAGCGACGATTTCGGCAGGCCAGTCGCCGGAAACCTCGTAAGTCCATACGTCCGGTGCCGCGGCAGCCAGGTACTCGACGAAGTTCTCGGTGGTACCTGAATCATCTGCGCGGTGAACAACGGTGATCGGCAGGTCCGGCAGTTCAACGCCCTCGTTCTGTGAAGCGATCACCTCGTCATTCCAGTTGGTGATCTCACCGGCGAAGATTGACGCGATCGTGTTCGCGTCAAGGTTCAGTTCCTGGATTCCGGGGAGATTGAACGCCACGGCGATGGGAGAGACGTAGGCGGGGATGTTAATGGCGCCATCGGGGCCGCAGATTTCCTTGGACGCCTCGTATTCCTCGTCATCCAGGTACGCATCCGAGCCGGCGAACTGCACGCCTTCGGCAAGGAATGCCTCGCGGCCTGCACCGGAGCCGTCCGGGGAGTACTGAATGGTTGCTTCGGGGTTCAGCTCCTCGAAGCCGGTCTTCCAGGCGGTCATCGCCGCGTTCTGGGAGGATGCACCCGCACCGGTCAGGGTTCCGGAAACCGTGCTTTCGGGAGCCGCGCTTGCATCACCCTCAGTACCGGGGTTGACGGCGGCGTCGGAACCGCACGCCGTGAGGGCCAGGGCGGCCACAGAAATAACTGCCGCTGCGCGGCCAAAGCGAAGAGCCTTCACGTGAATATTGCCCCTTCCAGGGTTTGAACAGTCGGTGCTCAGATGACACCCGCGTTGTCTGTACGAGATTCGGTACTCACCACACGCTAGGCACCGCAGGTAACGAGATTGACGGGTCAAAATGAACGGAAGATGAACGCCGGTGGGACATTAGCCGTGATCCGGTTGCAAACCCTTGTGCTTTGGACGGAATGAGTTATTGAGCTGTCACCTTCGTCCTAGTGCCCAGCCGTTAGCGTTAGAGGTATGACCACGGACAGCAGCGTTGACGGCGGATACGCGAAGCACGAGGATGCCACGGCTGTGCGTCCGGGTCACCCGTTGCGGTGGCGCCGCCTGCTCATAGGGCTCGGCCTGGTGCACGCCCTGGTTGTCGGATTCAGCCTGATCTCTCCGCTGCTGACAGGTCAGGCAAGAGGTGAAACTCTCTTCAGCGTGTACTTCGACGTCAACTATGAGGGCAACTTTCCTACCTGGTGGTCCGTGGTGCAGCTGGCCGCAGCAACAACAACCCTCCTGTTCGCCGCCGTCCTCGCCAGACATCAGAGAATCAAGGGGGCCACCGCCTGGTGGATTCTGGCCGGCATGGTGTTCCTCCTGTGCCTCGACGAGGGAACCTGGCTGCATGAACGCGTCGACACCCTTGCCGGGCAGTTTGTGGACGTCGCGGACTTCACGTTCGTCTGGCTGGTGTTCGGCATACCCATCGCCGTTGTCGTGCTCGTACTGGCGACCGTCAGCGCCCGGCACCTGCCGGAAGCATCAACCCGGCTGATCGTGCTGGGAATAGTGACCCTGTTGTTTGCAGCCGTCGGGCTCGAGTTAGTGGCGGGGGAAGTCATTCGCCTCGGTGCTCCGACCGCAGTGCTGGCGGTGGTCTACCACCTCGAGGAATTCCTGGAACTGGTGGCGGGGGCGCTCTTGCTTGCAGCGCCGCTCGCGGCCGTCCGGACGCGGACTATGGGCAGGTCCACCACCTTTACCCTGATGGACCGCTCCCGGCGGTAGGGTCAGGCGTATGACCCGGCGCTCGCGACTGGACCGCGCACGTTCCTTTCTGCGCAACCGATCCCGCGTAGGCCTGCGCCGCAGCCGCTCATCCTTGCTTCCGGCCATCCAGATCACCGTCGGCGCTGTTGGGGCGTATGCGTTTGCAGAGCAGGTACTCGGCCACGATGGGCCCCTTTTTGCTGCCACCTCTTCGCTCATCGCACTAGGGTTTTCGAGGGATCCGCGGCTGCGTCGGGTGCTGGAAGTCGGTTTCGGATGCACACTCGGTATCGCTGTGGGCGATGTGCTCCTGGCGTTGCTGGGCACAGGACTCTGGCAGGCCGCCGTCGTTCTTTTTGTGTCCGTCCTGCTGGCGCGTTTCCTGGACAGCGGGACCATTTTCACCACCCAACTGGCACTGCAGTCCCTCCTGGTTGTGCTCCTGCCGGCCCCGGAAGGAGGACCGTTCACGCGAAGTGTGGACGCCGTCGTCGGCGGTGCTTTCGCACTGCTGATCACCATGGCGATGCCGCGTGATCCGCGCCGCGAGCCCAAAGGCGATGTCCGCAAGCTGCTAGGGGAGCTCTCCGCGGTGCTGCGTGAGAACGCCCGTGCGCTGTCCGCCAGCGATCCCACGCAGGCGTGGCACGCGCTGATCCGGGCACGGAACTGCCAGCCGCTGATGGACGGGCTCTCGACTTCCATGCGCGCGGCGACGGAGGTTGCGCGCCTTTCACCGGCGTACCGGCGGCACCGGGGCGAGCTGGGCGAGCTGCACGGCTCGATCAGCTATATCGATCTCGCGATCCGAAATAGCCGGGTGTTCTCCCGGCGGCTGACCTCGGTGATCAATCACGCGGCGCTCTCGGACGAAGCCGTGCAGTCGCTGGCGCAGGTGATCGAGGAAACTGCCGATGCCGTGGATGTCCTCGCGCTTGCCCTGCACTCCTCCTCCACAGCGGAGCGCGATCAACACCTACGCAGGGCGCGGGAGGATCTTGCCGCGGTGGCCACCGTCCTGCACCCCGCCCGCCTCAATGTGAAGCGGCTCGAGGGTGAGGGGCTGGTGGTTCTGTACCGGCCGCTCATCGTCGACCTCCTCGAAGCCACCGGCCTCTCCCATGAGGACGCCGCCGGGTACCTGCCCAAACTGTGAGTAGCAACAGCTGAGCCTCGACAGGACTGTCAGTTGCACCCGGTACGTTTGAACCATGGCTACAAAGACCGCGCGATCGCGCACGCAATCCCCCGCCTACCGCTGCGGTGAGTGCGGCTGGACCACCGCCAAGTGGGTGGGCCGGTGCGGCGAGTGCCAGGCGTGGGGCACGGTCGAGGAGGCAGCCGCGGCAGGCGTAGCGCGTACTACGGCGGCCACTACCGTTGCGCGCCCCGCCCTCCGGATCGCTGAGGTGGATTCCACCACGGCGTCCTACCACCCAACCGAGATCGGCGAACTCGACAGGGTGCTCGGCGGCGGATTGGTTCCGGGTGCGGTCATCCTCGTCGCCGGTGAGCCCGGGGTCGGCAAGTCCACGCTCCTGCTGGACGTCGCGGCGAGGGTCGCCCGGCTGGGACGCACGGTTCTCTACGTCACCGGTGAGGAATCAACCGCACAGGTGAAACTGCGGGCAGAACGGATCGGCGCGTTGGCGGACACGCTGTACCTTACGGCGGAATCGGACCTCAGTCAGGCATTGGGCCAGGTTGAGAAGGTGGATCCCGCTTTGCTCATCGTGGATTCGGTACAGACGCTCAGCAGTCCGGACGTGGACGGCAGTGCGGGAGGTGTCACCCAGGTGCGGGAGGTGGCGGCGTCGCTCATCAACGCTGCCAAGACCCGCGGTATGACCACGTTGCTGGTCGGCCACGTCACCAAGGACGGCTCTATCGCAGGCCCGCGGCTGCTTGAGCACCTTGTGGATGTGGTGTGCCAATTTGAGGGTGAACGGCACTCACGCCTCCGCCTGATGCGCGCGGTCAAAAACCGTTATGGCCCCACCGATGAGGTGGGTTGCTTCGACCTGACGGATACCGGGATCGTGGGACTCGCGGATCCAAGCGGGCTGTTTGTCTCCCGTACCAAGGAGCCGGTGGCGGGAACCTGCATCACCGTCACGCTCGAGGGCCGGCGTCCACTGCTGGCCGAGGTTCAGGCGCTGCTCGCCGAATCGGCAACTTCGCAGCCGCGGCGCGCCACGAGCGGTCTCGACGGCTCCCGGGTCTCCATGCTCCTTGCCGTCCTGCAGCGCCGGGCTTCGCTGCAGCTGCACAAGGATGACAGCTATGTGGCCACAGTCGGCGGCGTAAAGCTGAGCGAACCGGCAACGGATCTCTCGGTTGCCCTTGCCATTGCTTCCGCCAAGACCAACCAGGCGCTTCCCTCCCGCATGATCGCCTTCGGAGAGGTGGGGTTAGCCGGCGAGGTGCGTCCGGTGCCGGGAATTTCGCGTCGCATCCAGGAGGCCGAGCGCCTCGGGTTCACCCACGCCGTCGTACCGGAATCGCCCAACGGCCCCGGGCGTATCCCAGCCGGCTTCACCGTCAAGCAGGTCAGCACGCTCACGGAAGCCCTCGAATTGCTCTTCTAAGGCTTCCCGATGCGGTCCCAGTGCCCGCTGAACGCTGGAACGTTACGCATTTGAGTGGAAACTGGGCCGTCAGCCGATGCCGTGCTCCCATAGGATTAGGAACTGTCGGTCCGTGCATTCGCCTGCCCGGCTTCGAAGAGGGAGTGAGATGGTACGCAGTCCGGAGGACGCGCTGAAAGCAACCCTGGCGCGGGTGGCGCCGGGTACGCAGTTGCGCGACGGCCTTGAGCGGATCCTTCGCGGCCGCACCGGTGCCCTGATCGTCCTGGGGTTCGACCGCACAGTGGACTCGATCTGCTCTGGCGGCTTCGACATCGGAATCGACTTCTCCCCCACCCGGCTGCGCGAGCTCGCAAAAATGGACGGCGCTATTGTCTGTGACCGGGACGCCAGCAAGATCCTCCGCGCCGGCGTGCAACTGGTGCCGGATCACCGGATCGAAACGCAGGAGTCAGGAACACGCCACCGGACTGCCGAGCGCGTAGCCATCCAGACCGGCGTTCCCGTCATTTCCGTCAGCCAATCCATGCAGATCATCGCGCTCTACGTTGACGGCCTCCGCCATGTGTTGGAAGGGTCCGAGCCCGTGCTCGCCCGCGCCAACCAGGCGCTCGCCACCCTCGAACGGTACCGCGCACGCCTGGACCAGGTCACCGGATCACTCTCGGCACTCGAAATTGAGGCCATGGTGACTGTTCGCGACGTCGCCGTTACCCTGCAGCGCCAGGAAATGGTGCGCCGCATTTCCGAGGAAATCTCGCAGTACGTCCTCGAACTCGGCATCGACGGACGCCTCCTCTCCCTACAGGTGGAAGAGCTGACCACGGGCCTCGGCCCGGGCAGCGAGATGGTTCTTCGCGATTACTCCGGGCTCGGCGCAAGCACCATGCCGGTCGAAGACCAGTTGACGCGCCTCCAGGGTTTCAGCTCCACAGACCTCATTGATCTGGGCACCATCGCAAGCGTGCTCGGCTTCAACCCGTCCACAGACTCCCTCGATGCGGTGGTGCAGCCCAAGGGGTACCGGCTGCTTTCGGGAATCAAGGCCGTGCCTCCCACGGTCGCCAACCGGCTCGTGGACCACTTTGATGGACTGCAGAACCTCATGGCCGCCAACATCGATGACCTCATGGCGGTGGACGGGATTGGCGAACAGCGGGCACGGACTGTCCGGGAAGGCCTCTCACGGATCGCGGAGACCAGCCTCCTCGACCGCTTCATGTAGTCCGTGTAAACCTGAAGTTCATCTCTACTCAAGCGTGAAAAGAACTTCGTCGCTGGTGCGTTCACCCAGGCGGGTCCGGAACGCGTACTGGCCGGCGCCGGGCACCGCATCAACTGTTGCGCACTCGGGAGCGCTCCGGATCCGTTCCCAGGTGAAGCGCGCAGTTTCCGACTTTCCCGGCTCAATGATCACTTCCAGGTCCTCAGCGCCCTCCTGGCAGTCCCGGGACGAGAAGATCCGGTCTTCGCCGCTGGTGATCAGGAACTCCATCTGCGATGTCCCTACATTCACCGGGCAGGGAACCTCACCCGTATTGCTGACGGTGAGGGAGAGGACGGGATTCTGGTCCGGCGCATAGGTTTCGGCGTCCACGCTGCCGGTGACCTCGATGGACGCCGGATTGCACACCGGCTCAGTCGGTGTTGGTGTTGGCGTTGGGCTCGACTCCGTCGGGGAGGGGGACGAGGAGGGGGTTGCGGACGCAGTCGGGTTCGCGGCGGCGCTGGTAGGAGCCGCGGCGGCCGGCGCCGGACCCGGCTCCGAGCGGAAAAGCCCGGCAAGTGCAATCCCTGCCCAGATAAGACCTCCGACAAGCAGGAGGGCGAGCAGTGCCACCACCTGACGACGCCGTTTGTAGACCTGGGGGCTGGGTGTCCGCCGGGGACCGTTCACCCGGCTGCTGCCTGTACCTCCTGCCGAGCTCATGATTCAAGGCTAAGAGACGTGACGCCGACGCGCATGCTCACCACGCCGCGCGGCGGCCAGTTCCGCCGATGCTTTGGGTAGGGTGGATCCTGCCGATTTGTCGAACATCTGGAGTTCACCGTGGACGCCGCAGTGCTGCATGCTCGCCTGAGTGACTGGTTCGACGACGCCGCCCGGGACCTCCCCTGGCGGCTTCCCTCCCGAACCCCCTGGGGCGTTCTGGTGAGCGAGTTCATGCTTCAGCAGACTCCCGTCTCGCGTGTCCTGCCCGTATGGGAGGACTGGATGTCCCGCTGGCCTGCACCAGCTGACCTCGCTGCAGCCCCCGCGGGTGAGGCCCTCCGCCACTGGGGGCGCCTGGGTTACCCACGGCGGGCGCTGCGCCTCCACGCGGCGGCGACTGCCGTCGTCGTTCATCATGGGGGCAACGTGCCCAATTCCTATGCTGAGCTCCTTGCACTGCCAGGCGTGGGCACCTACACAGCTGCCGCCGTCGCGGCGTTCGCCTTCGGTCATCGCGAGACGGTCGTCGACACGAACATCCGCCGCGTCCACGCGCGGCTTGTGGGCGG
>NZ_JAROKN010000029.1:0-42671 GCF_029455255.1 Arthrobacter vasquezii
CGCCGCAGGGTGCGGCCGGCGGCGCTGCGGCTGCGCACCGACGTCGGGCAGTATGAAATCCGGGACATACTGCACGGTGGATATACCGGGGCGGTGGATGATTTTGTGGTGGTCCGCAATGACGGGGTGCCTGCGTACAACCTCGCCGTCGTCGTCGATGATGCGCAGCAGGGCATCGACCAGGTGGTGCGCGGCGACGATCTACTCAGCTCAGCTCCTCGGCAGGCGCATCTCGGCTCACTGCTTGGATTGCCGCCGGTTGAGTATGCGCACGTACCGCTGGCCCTCAACCCGGAACGACGCCGGTTGGCCAAGCGGGACGGCGCCGTAACTCTCGAAGCGCTCGCCGCGGAGGGCTGGGAGGCAGCGGCAGTGCGGTCGCTCATCCTGCGCTCACTCGGCCTGCCGGACACCTCACTCGACGCTGCGCTGGGTGCGTTTGATCCTTTCCGGCTGCCTCGTGAACCATGGATTGTTGACCCGTCCCACCTGTCCTCCACCGATGCCGCGACCGTTCCACCCAACCGATAGAGTTCTTCTGTGAGTACAGCCCTTTACCGCCGGTATCGTCCGGAGACGTTCTCCGACGTGATCGGCCAGGAGCACGTCACCGAACCATTGATGACGGCGATCTCCAAGAACAGGGTCAACCACGCCTATCTTTTCTCCGGTCCGCGCGGCTGCGGCAAGACCACCTCAGCGCGCATCCTTGCGCGCTGCCTCAACTGCGCGCAGGGGCCAACGCCGGTCCCCTGCGGCACCTGTGACAGCTGCGTCGAACTGGCCCGTAACGGCTCGGGAAGCCTGGATGTCATCGAGATTGACGCTGCCTCCCACGGTGGCGTGGATGATGCCCGGGACCTCCGCGAGCGCGCAACCTTTGCACCGGTCCGGGACCGCTTCAAAATCTTCATCATTGATGAGGCACACATGGTCACCAGCGCCGGCTTCAACGCGCTGCTGAAAATCGTCGAAGAGCCGCCGGAGCACATCAAGTTCATCTTCGCCACAACTGAGCCGGATAAAGTGATCGGAACCATCCGTTCCCGGACCCACCATTATCCATTCCGGCTCGTTCCACCCGAGCCGCTCATGGCGTACCTGGAGCTGCTGTGCAACCAGGAGAACATCCCGGTGGCGCCGGGCGTACTGTCCCTGGTGGTTCGTGCGGGTGGCGGATCAGTCCGCGATTCCCTGTCCGTGCTGGATCAGCTGATGGCCGGGGCGGGGGCGTCCGGCCTTGATTACGAGCTGGCGGTTTCGCTGCTCGGTTACACGCACGCATCCCTGCTCGACGACGTCGTTGACGCCATTGCAGCCGGTGATTCCGCGACCGTCTTCGGTGCCGTTGATCGCGTCATCCAGACGGGCCATGACCCGCGTCGCTTTGTTGAGGACCTGCTGGAGCGCTTTCGGGACCTGATCATCGTCAATGCAGTCCCCGACGCCGCCGCGTCCATCCTCCGGGGCATCCCTGATGACCAACTGAACCGGATGCGGACCCAGTCGCAGCAGCTTGGACGCGCCGAGCTTTCCCGAGCTGCTGACATCACCAATACCGCGTTGACCGAAATGACTGGCGCAACCTCTCCGCGATTGCACCTCGAACTGCTCTGTGCCCGCATCCTGCTGCCCGCTGCGGACCAGTCGGAGCAGGGCACGCTTGCCCGTGTTGACCGGATTGAGCGCCGGCTCAGCTACGCGAGCGGCCTCCCCGAGGCGGGAGGCTCCGCTGGTGCGGGTACAGCGGGATCGCTGCCCGCGCCATCCGCGGTTCCGGCTGGTCCTGCCTCGGCTGCGAAGCCGGAACCGGCGCCGGCCGCCGTTCTCCAACCCGCTGCCTCCAACACATCAGAAGATGCACCGCCCGCAGTTTCGGCATCCCGAGGCGCCGGCCAACAGCCGCCCGAGACTCAGCAGGAAGCTTCGGCTTCAGCGGCAACACCGGCCCCCGCAGAGAAACTGGAGCGGGTCTCGGAGCCTGCCCAGGAACCTGGTGCTGCCGACTGGGGCGGCGGATGGGGTTTGCCCTCCGATGCACCCAACACCGAAGAGCGTCCTTCGACCGCTACGCGCGAGCCGCACGCGCCGGCATCTCCCGCCACGCAACCCTCGCAGGAGCAGGCAGCGCAGTCTCCTTCGCAATCAGCGCAGGCGTCCGGTCAGATCGAGATGATCCGCAGGGCGTGGCCGGAGATCATGGACGAGCTGGCTCGTATCAAGCGCAGCACCTGGCTGAACGTCAACGCCGACGCGAAGCCGCGTTCCTTCAGCGACAACCAGCTCATACTGGCGTTCGCTTCGCAGGGCAATGCGCTCGGTTTCCAGCGCGGCCAGCACACAGACAACCTGAAGCAGGCCATCAATAAGGTGCTCGGCCTGAGCTGCAGCATCGAAGCCATCCACGACGGCTCCGCGGCAGCGGGTGAACCCGACCCAAAAGTATTAACTAGCCGGGATCAGCCGGCAGAGGCGCAGGAACCGCGGGTCGTCAGTCCAGCCGTTACCGCCGTCACTCCCGTCACCCCCGTCACCCCCGTCACCCCCGTCACACCCGTTCCGGAGGGCGAAGCCAAGTCAGCAATGGTGGACGATGTGTGGGGGCTTCCTACCGCCGCTCCGGCATCCCAGCCGAGCGGTGGCACGACCTCAGTGCCGTCAACACCCGTAGCTGCGCCTGCGCCCGCACCTACGGTTCAACCCACTCCCGCCGACCGGTCACCAGCCGATCGGGCAACAGGAGACCCGTCACCAGCCGGCCCGTCACCAGCCGCCGACAGTTGGCTGGCCGCGGAACCGGCGAAGGATCCTGATGACCCGGGCCCTGAGGAACCCTCGTTCGAGGGGGAACCTCCCGCGCGGCCGAGCCGCTACCAACAGCTGCTCGATGAAGCTGCACGTGCAGAAGCCGCCCGACCGAAGCAGCAGGAGCGCCCGGCCGGCGCCGTAGACTTGAGCTACGTTGAAGACATTCCCAGTGCGGATGATGAGACCATCGAACAATCCGGATTGGTCGGCCGCCAGGCCATCGAACGGATCCTCAACGGCCGGTTGATCGAGGAACGCAGCCTCGATCAGTAGTCGGGCCGTCCAGAACCAGCCCAGCACCACCTACAGCTAAGGCATACACCCGTGTACGAAGGCGCAGTTCAGGAGCTCATCGACGAGCTGGGACGCCTTCCCGGCGTGGGCCCCAAATCGGCACAGCGCATCGCGTTCTACATCCTCGAATCTGACGGGGAAGACACCAAGCGCCTCGTCAACGCCATTGTCACCGTGAAGGAACGGGTCAAATTCTGCACCATCTGCGGGAACGTTGCAGAGCAGGAAACCTGCGGGATCTGCCACGATCCGCGGCGGGACCCAAGCGCAATCTGCGTGGTCGAAGAGTCCAAGGACGTCATCGCCGTTGAACGCACCCGTTCTTTCCGCGGCAAATACCACGTTCTCGGGGGGTCCATCAATCCAATCGCGGGGATCGGTCCCGAGCAGTTGCGCATCCGTGAACTGTTAAGCCGCCTCTCGGATGACCAGGTCCAGGAGATCATTATCGCCACCGACCCCAACCTCGAGGGCGAAGCAACAGCAACGTACCTGGTGCGCATGCTGAAAACCATCGGCATCAAGGTCACGCGCCTGGCCTCCGGACTCCCCGTGGGCGGGGACCTCGAGTATGCCGACGAGATCACCCTTGGCCGCGCCTTCGAGGGCCGCCGCACCGTCTCCTGACTTTTGCGCTGGCCAAGCGTGCCCGCTCCGGTTTCATCAGGCTGGTGCGCAACTTCTATCAGGCGCGGTCACGCGATGCGCGTGCCCCGCGCGAGACGACGAACCGGCGTCACCAGCTTCCGACGGCCCGCCCATAGCACCAGGCCGGCCAGTGCACCCTGCAGGGCAAGGCCCAGCGGCCAGATCGGCAGTGGCTCGGAGTCGATGTCACGGGAACCGGGTCCAAAGAACTGCGCCTCCTCACAGGTGACCTCGTAGTCCGGACCTGCTTGGGCAAGGCGGACCTGCTCGCTGATGCTTTCCATCACTCCGGGAGCGCGGTAGTTTGCGGTCAGTACGCCGGAGTTCGCATCTCCTGCATCACGGTCATACGGCACCGCGTCGGCCACAAGCACAAACGGATTGGCAGCGAGAAGCCACGCAGTTCTTTCGGTGTGCAGGACCGGCGTGAGCACCTCGTTGGTGACGCACTCGAGATCCTCCTCGGTGAGCATCTGCCCGCTCTCGATGGCTTCCTGGGGATAGTCGTAAAAGGACTGCGTGACCCGCACGTCCTCCTCGATCACGAGCGACATGCTCAGGCCGAAGGCAATCAGCGTACCGATGCACAGCAACGCAACCATCATGTAGGTGGTGACGATCGAGAACAGGGGCCTGCCCGCAAGCGCCGAAATCCCGACACCGAGTGCGCACACAAGGCCCAGCTCAATGGCCAGCACCAGCAGCGAGACGAACGCCTCAAGCGGGTTGACCCCTCCCAGCGCCAGCGCCCAGAAGATAAACGGCGAGCTCAGTGCAAGAAACCCCAGTGACGCAACCCAGGACGCCAGCCATTTACCCCACAGGATCTGCCCTGGCGTGAGCAGCGTGATCTGGAGAATGGCAAGGGTTCCGCCAGTCCGGTCGCCATTGATTGCGTTCGCTGAAAGCCCCGGCGCCACCAGCAGGCCAAAGAGCAGGACAAAGCCGACCACCAGGTCAAACAGGAACGGACCCGCGCCGTCCATGGTCGCCGTCGTCAGTGTGGCGAGCAGGAACACCAGGCCGATCACAAGGAACCAGACGGCCATCATGATGTACCAGGCACGGCCCCGCAGCCGCTGCTTCATCTCCAAGCCGAAGATGGTGCGCACTCCCGTCACGTAGCCAAGGTGGTGTGTACTGCTCTCCTGCAGGGACTGGGTCTCCATGGCGCTCATTGCCGCTCCGTATCCAGGCTCATGTAAGTCTCTTCAAGGGCGCCGCCCGCAGGCGCGAAGGCGGTGACGACGACGTCCGCCAGGATGAGCGTGCGCAACAGCCACGCTGCCTGTTCGGTGCTGCTGAGGAGCACCTGATACTCGACGCGCCGGGAATCACCGGGCTCCTCGAAGACGACGCCGTGGCTCGTCAAGGCGTCGGCGAGCGCTCCCATCGGTTCAGCCTGAATGCAGTATCTGCGCAGCTGCGTTCCTGCCTCATCCAGTGTCTGGCTCTTCACGGATTCACCGCGGTTGACGAAAACGGCGCGATCCGCGATCTCATCCAATTCCGACAGGACGTGGCTGGACACAACGATGGTCTTGCCTTCTCCTGCCAGCCGCCTCAGCATGATCCGCAGTTCCACCCGGGAACCCGGGTCCAGTCCGGATGCCGGTTCATCCAGCAGGAGTACCTCCGGGTTGTGAATGAGCGCCCGGGCCAGGCTGAGCCGCTGCTGCTGGCCACGGGACAGTACCCTCGCGGGGGCATCGGCGTAGTCGCTGAGCCGAACTTCTGCCAGCAGTTCAGCGGCGCGGTGAGCCGCCGCCGTCGGGCTCAGTCCGTAGAGCGCACCGACGGTGGTGAGAATCTCCCGGGCCTTGAGGGATTCCCACACGCCCAGCGTGTCAGGCATCCAGCCGACCTTGCGCCGTACGGCCGCCGTGTCCTTCCCCGGATCTGATCCGCCGACGGACAAAGTGCCGGCATCCGGCGCCAACAGCGAGGCGAGGATCAGCAGCAGGGTGGTCTTGCCGGACCCATTGGGCCCGATCAGCGCTGTCACCTCTCCCGGCGGCGCCTCAAAATCGATGTTGCGGACGGCAGCAACCGAACCGAAACTTCGTTGAATACCCCTGGCAATGATTCCCCCATACCCATTGGTCATGATGTGACACTAGCAAGGCACACTGACATCCCGGCACAATTCGACTTCCAATTGGGTGAGCCGAATCCGAACAGTTAACATGGTGTGCGGTTACCGGTGGTTCATTTCGATCCCACGGCCGGTCTCCAGCACGGGAGCAATCCCGCGCAACTGACCAGTTTCGGGCGCCGAAGACGCCGCCGGACATCATCTCCCAAGTTTCAGCGAGCGTGCGCATGGCCCTAATTGTCCAGAAGTTCGGTGGCTCGTCCGTGGCGGACGCCGAAGGAATCAAACGCGTCGCCAAACGCGTCGTCGAGACACAGGCCGCAGGCAACCGGGTCGTCGTCGTCGTTTCCGCCATGGGAGACAGCACCGATGAACTGCTTGATCTGGCCGGGCAGGTCAGCTCGTCCTCCAACCCGCGGGAGATGGACATGCTCCTCAGCGCGGGGGAACGCATCTCCATGGCACTGCTCGCCATGGCCATCCATGAAGCAGGCTCCAGCGCGCAGTCCTTCACCGGCAGCCAGGCCGGCATGATCACCGATGCCATCCACGGCAAGGCCCGGATCATCGCCGTATCGCCGCACCGGATCAAGACCTCAATCGACAAAGGCGACATCGCGATTGTCGCCGGGTTCCAGGGGATGAGCCAGGACAGCAATGACATCACCACTCTCGGCCGCGGAGGTTCGGACACCACGGCTGTTGCGCTCGCAGCGGCGCTGAATGCCGACGTCTGCGAAATTTATACCGACGTCGACGGCGTCTACACGGCTGATCCGCGTGTTGTCCCTGCCGCCCGGAAGATCTCCACCATCTCCAGCGAGGAAATGCTCGAGATGGCCGCCTCAGGGGCAAAAATCCTGCACCTTCGCTGCGTGGAGTACGCTCGCCGGTTCGGCGTTCCGCTGCACGTCCGCTCATCCTTCAGCCAGCTCGAGGGGACCTGGGTACTGCCCAACCCCGATGACACCATCAAGATTCAAGAGGGAGAACCCTTGGAACAGCCCATCATCTCCGGTGTTGCCCATGATCGGTCAGAAGCAAAGGTCACCGTGGTCGGCGTGCCGGACATCCCGGGCAAGGCAGCTGAGATTTTCGGGATCGTTGCAGGCGCCCACTCGAACATCGACATGATCGTCCAGAACGTTTCGACGCACGGCTCCGGGCGCACGGATATTTCCTTCACCCTGCCGATTGTTGAAGGCGCAGATGCCCGCGCGGCATTGAAGACCGCCCAGGCGGATGTCGGCTACGAGAGTGTTGAATACGACGAGCAGATCGGCAAGCTGTCGCTCATCGGCGCCGGCATGCGATCAAATCCCGGCGTCTCCTACAAGTTCTTCAAGGCACTGTCCGACGCCGGTGTGAACATCGACATGATCTCCACCTCCGAGATCCGTATCTCGGTAGTGACCAGCGCAGATCTGCTCGACACTGCGGTACGCGCGGTGCATGCCGCGTTCGACCTCGACGGTGAGGCCGTCGCCACCGTCTATGCGGGCACGGGTCGCTAAACCACGCGTCAATCCTCGGTGTGAAGGACAGGCTTCGTGAAGTAGTCCGGGTACTTCTGGACCGGTTCGGTACGGCGCACCGCCTCGTGGTCCGGATGCCTCCGGACGGCGTAGTGATGCCCGTCCGAGTCCACCTCGATGTTGAGTTCAGCGAGTTCAGTTTCTGAAGCCTGCTCGAACTCATCATGCCGGTGTACTACAGGCCCATCGAGATCGTCCCTCTCGGCAGGACCGAGGAAGATCGGTATCGGATTCCTGATCCAGCGGCGCCGGTTTCTCTCAGCCATGGGTATCGCCTTCTCTCTGCGGCTGGTCGAGTACCCACATCTTAAGTCCGTACGGGGTAAAAAGAGCCTGCTGAACGCAGAAATCCCCCGCACCGTTACCAGTGCGGGGGATTTGCTGTGCTTTCCTACCGGCGAATGCTACTTACCGTTTGTCGGAGTAGCGTCCCCCTGAGGGGCAGTGCGCAGCTTGTCTGCATCACCGGTCGATGACACTGCCGTCGGTGCGGCTACACCGTCAGCGCCTACAACAACCGAAACGAACGTTACGGCTGCGGATCCTTCGTAGGTCACGCGACCTACGTAGGAGCCCGGCTCGAGGCCGGTCCAGTTCAGCGTGACTTCACCGGACTCACCGTTGGCGAGCTCCAGCGGGTTCGGTGTGAGCGAGGCGTTGCCCTCATCGGCGCCCAGGATGGCGGCGTCGAAGGTTCCGGCAGTTGCCCGACCGTCAGGGCTAGCGAACAGGTTGACGATCACCCTGTAGGTACCCGGAGTGGGATTCTGCAGGTTCAGGCTCTCGCTTGCCGAGCCCGTAGCTGCCTGATAAGCAATCTGATTACGCGAGTTGACCACGAAGAAGTCAAAGTCCGCAGTCGGATCGGCGGAGACAACGGACAGCTTCGCGAACGGAGTGCCCTCAGGGATAGTCAGGGTACTCACGTAGTTTGATGCGTTCGTTGAGAGGGAAAGTCCTCCGCCATTCGGGACCAGTGAGAAGTCTTCACTGGTTGCCTTGGACAAACCGAGAAGTTCCATGGCGATAGGAGCGTTGGATCCCGAGGTTACCGGGATCGTTCCGCTGCCGTCAGGACCCTCGGAGGTGAAGGACACCTCGGACGGAGCCTCTACCGACTGGGGCCGAACTGCAACAGGCGACGTAACCGCTTCCTGCTTGCTCTGCCAGGTGAGCGAGCCCTTGGCGAACTGGCCGAGGGCCGCTGTGTCGTTCTCGAAGGTCACCGTGAAGCTCTGGCTTTCGCCCGGCTTGGTGAACTTCAGGACCGACGGGGTAACCGTCACATCCACACCAGGCACGTTCGCTGATGCGGTGTAGGTGCCCGGCTTCATACCGGTGACCGTACGGGTGACGGTGACCTTACCGGTCAGGTTGCCCACGGCGAAGGACGGGACGTTCATGTCCTTGGCGTCGATGCCCTCGAGGCCATCGACGTCCGCAAAGCCGGTTCCCTCAACGAACTGCAGGTATTCTTTCAGACCGGCGTCGTAGATGAGGCCCGGGCTGAGCACGCCAGAAGGGTTGACCTGGCCTGCGCCGGTTGCGAAGACGTCGCCGTCTACGCCGCCTTCAGCGTTCTTCACGGGGGTTGCAGTGGTCATCATGGCGGACTTGACCGCAGCGGGTGACCACTTGGGGTTCTCGGCCAGAATAAGGGCTCCAACGCCGGCAACATGCGGGGACGCCATCGAGGTTCCGGAAAGGAACCCGAACTCGTCACCGCCGGTACCGATCGGTGAAACACCTGCGAGAACGGCCACGCCGGGAGCTGCGATGTCCGGCTTCAGGAGGTCCGAACCCGTTGCGAGCAGCGGACCGCGTGAGGAGAAGCCTGCGATCTGCGGGACGGGAGGCAACGGCTCTCCGGTGGTGTCCTCCGGGACCAGCGCTACCTTGATGTCCGGGTTGGCTGCAACCTTCTCCTTGAGCGCGAGGCTCTGGGGAGCATTGACGTGCACGGTAGGTACCGAGTGCTTGTCCGTGTCCATCGAGGAATCGGTGAGGTTGACCAGGATCATGCCGATGCCGCCCGCTCGTTTCACCTCAGCGGACTTGGCAACGCGGTCAAAGACACCGCGATCACAGACAACGATCTTGCCGGTCACCAGTGCGGGGTCAAGCGAATCGGGTCCACACAGGGCAGGGCTGACCCCGCCTGCTGCAGCCGCGTCGGCACTGAGAATAACCGGGCTGGCGGGTACGCCGGCGTTCATGATGCTGGCGCCGCGGAACTTGGTCCCGTCGGAGAACTCGGCAGTGCCCTGCAGCGCGTGGCTGAAGGTGCTCGCTGCGACGGTCGTGACCCATGGCGCACCGTGGTTGACGGTGCTGGCGGTCGGACCGGAGTTACCGGCTGAGGCTGCCACGAAGACTCCTGCGGATGCTGCGCCGAGGAAGGCCAGCGACACAGGATCGGTGGTGGTGGTCGCGCTGCCTGAGATCGAGTAGTTCAGCACGTCTACGCCGTCAAGAGTTGCCTGCTCGATGGCAGCAACTGAGGAGGACGAGTAGCAGCCGCCGGTAGCGGGATCATCATCGGCCCAGCAGACCTTGTAGACCGACAGCTTGGCCGCTGGAGCTACGCCCGCAGACACACCGAAGTCGCGGCCGTCAACGGTCTGCGTGACGCCGCTGTTGCCCGCGGCGGTGCTCGCCGTGTGGGTTCCGTGCGTGTCGACGTCGACCGGGGACAGGAGCTCCTCCGGTGCACGATTCGCTTCGGGAACGAAGCGGATGAAGTCCTCGGCAAAGTACTGTGCCGCAAGAACCTTGGAGTTGCACTCCTCGCCGGTGAAACCTTCGCCGGCCTGGCACTCACCGAGGAAGGTGGAGCCGTCCGCCTTCAACATGGCGATCTGGCCTTCAGCGTTGAGGTAGGGGACGCCGACCTTCGGCTTCGCGTTGCCCTTGAGCGGCTGTACTTCCTCGCCCGCGAAGAACGCGCTGCCCGGTGCGTACCCGGTGTCGATGACGCCGACGACTGTCCCGGCACCTGCGTTCTTCTCGCCGCCGAACTCGGTCTTCCAGGCACCCTTCTTACCGCGGAGTTCAAGGATGTCCATGCTCGAGTAATCGTCCGGCGCGTTTTCGACGTCCGGAGCAACCATGCGCACGTTCGGATCCTTGGCGAGTTCAACCGCCTGCTCCGATGTCAGCTTGGCACTGAAGCCGTTGAGCGCGGCAGCGTAGGAGCGGTTGATTTCCACACCCTCCGCGGCGGCCACAGCCCGCTGATTCTGCTCCAGGTGCTTCTTGTACTTCTGGAAGTCCTTCTTGCCGGTGAGTTTTTCGCCCTTCGCCGGCTTGGTGGCTTCGATGCCGGGCACACCGCCGTCGTATGTAGCCGCAGGCTCTTCATTGAGCACAACGATGTAGCGGCCGTCCGGGTAGTTGCTGGGGTCCACTTTCTTGACCGGCTGGATCTGCTGGGTAGCAGTAGGACCAGCGGGTGCTGCAGCGGCAGGTACCGCTGTCATGGATCCGAGAATCAGCGGCAGGCCGAGTACGAGAGCTGTAGCTCCACGCAGACCACCTGCCCGCGGATTCCTGTGTTGGGGGTCTTTCACGCGAGAATACCTTTCATCGAAAAAGCGCCCGGACCTGCCGGACTGAAAGCAGCTGGTGTGGGGCTGTGCCCTGAATCACAACCGAGCCTCACATAGGCTACCCCCGAGTAACGTCATGAGGGCATACTCCTGAGCAGATCCTGCCGGTAAACAGAGACTTCCAGCAAAATCGGGTTTTCATAACGCTCGTTCATTCACTTTGGACGGCCAGGATGGTAGAAGACGGTTGCTCGAGGCCATCAGGTGATAATGGTGAGGTGCCACTGACAGTCCTGGCTCCGGAAGAGTGGGAGCCACGAGCCCTCGCCCATGCCGAGCGTGCTCGCGCCTACACCGAGCCGTACCTGCGTCGCCGCGCGCAACAGCGCAAGCATCCGGTGGAGGACTTCCTCTTCACTTACTACACCCAGAAGCCCGCCCAACTGCTGCGGTGGCATCCGGGTGCGCATACGGTGCTGACCGGACCGGCCGCCGTCGAACGCGCCGGTTGGAAGTTCTACCGCCCGATCACGGGCAGGGAACGGCAGCAACTGAACCTGAACGACGACGACGGCGCAGTCACCGTGGATCTCGCCGCATTCCTGGCTGCGCGGCGCGAGGCAGTGGACTTCGCGCGAATCATCCTGTCCGGCACGGCTGCCCGTCCGGCGCAGCTTGGCTGCTTCGGGCTGCATGAGTGGGCCATGGCGTACAAGTCGGAGGACAACGCCATCCGGCACGAATACCTGAACCTCCGGCTTGGCTCCAGCGGGACGGACGAGGTGGTGGAGGCTAACCGCATCCGGTGCACACACTTCGATGCCTTCCGCTTCTATGCGCCGCAGGCGGTCCCGCTGAACGAACTTCAACCGACTCGCACAACACAGCGGACCCTTGAACAGCCAGGCTGCCTGCACGCGAACATGGACCTCTACAAGTGGGCGTACAAGCTGGTGCCGGCGCTTCCGAGCGAGCTCGTGATGGACTGCTTTGAACTCGCCTGGCGGATCCGGATCATGGACATGAAGGCATCTCCCTACGACCTTGCCGAGTGGGGCTACCCTCCGATCGCCATCGAGACGCCGGCAGGCCGGGCAGACTATGTGCGGGCGCAACGTGAGTTCTCGGCTGAATCCCAGCTAAAGCGTGCACAGTTAAGCAAGTACATCAATCAACTTCAGCCGGGAAATCAACCCGGCGTCGGGCGCTGAGTGCGGGGATCACCCTGCGAAAAGGTGCTTCGAGGGTGACTAGGAGTTTTCCCATGGGACTGGCACACGGCGCTGCCGTCAGGATAGCCTGCATCCTTACCGCCACGGCACTCTCGGCTGCCCTGGCAGCGTGCGGCACGGCGGGTGAGCCCGGCACGGAGCTGACCGCTGCCCCTCCCACGACGCCCAGTACCGAATCAGCGGGACCATCCTCGTCGCCGACAGCCACGGAGAGCAGCATGCCAACAGATTCACAGAAGCCCACCCCCAGCCTGCCGTCGGACCCCGACGCCGTGGGTACCGCCATGCTGGCCATCAGTATCAAGCCCACCCCGGACTCCCAGCCAACCGAGTATTTCCTCGAATGCACTCCGGACGGCATCGGCGAAACCACAACTGTGCCCAACCCGGAAGCGGCGTGTGCAGCTGTGAAACGTCTGGGCGCTGCCTTCTTCAACGCACAGCCGGATCCCAACCAGATGTGCACCCAGCAGTATGGCGGTCCGCAGACAGCAACAGTCAAGGGCACCGTCGACGGACACCGGGTGTACGCCTCCTTCTCGGCCACGGACGGCTGCGAGATTGCACGATGGAATGCCCTCGAAACCGTGCTGGGCGCTGCCGGCGCACGCTAGTTCTTCGCTGACGCACGCTGATTCCGGGCGAACGGACGCGAGTTTCCGGGCCGGGGAGTTCGGCCGGTAGAATGGAACGGCAAGCTCGCGGAGCGCTGGAACAGGCTGTAAACATCCAAGCGTGAGACGGCACCCGTCGGGCACCCGCATTTAACCGCATTTTCCAGTGCGCACACTTCACAGGAGTTGCCGGATGCCCCGGATCGTTGTTGACGTCATGCCCAAACCCGAAATCCTGGATCCGCAGGGCAAGGCCATTGCCGGCGCCCTCCCCCGCCTCGGATTCACCGGCTTCGCTGAAGTGCGGCAAGGGAAGCGGTTCGAGCTGTCCGTCGAGGGCGATGTCACGGAAGAAGTGCTGCAAGCCGCCCGCGATGCGGCCGCTACCCTGCTCTCCAATCCGGTGATCGAGGACGTGACGCGCGTCGAGGTTATCGAGGACGCCCAGTGACCGTCGAAACTCCGCTGATCGGGCATTCGAATGCCGCGGTGGTGGATTCGAGTTTGTCGGGCGTCCGCGTCGGTGTTGTCACGTTCCCCGGATCGCTCGATGATCGCGATGCCCTCCGGGCCGTCCGCCTCGCAGGAGGCACCGGCGTCGCGCTGTGGCACGGCGACCATGACCTCAAGGATGTGGACGCAGTCATCATCCCCGGCGGTTTTTCCTACGGGGATTACCTGCGTGCAGGTGCAATCTCGCGTTTCGCTCCGCTGATGGAGCAGATCACCGCTGCTGCAACCGGTGGTTCACTCCCCGTGCTCGGCATCTGCAACGGCTTCCAGGTCCTCACCGAGGCACACCTCCTCCCCGGCTCAATGGTCAAGAACAACCACCTGCACTTCCTGTGCAAGGACCAGCGCCTGAAAGTGGAGAACAGCTCGACGGCGTGGACCTCCTCCTACGCCGAGGGCAGTGAGATTGTGGTTCCGCTGAAGAACCAGGACGGCCAGTTCGTTGCCGACGAGCGCACTCTTGACGAGCTTGAGGGCGAGGGGCGCGTGGTCTTTCGTTATCTGGGCGGCAACCCCAACGGCTCACGCCGCGACATCGCCGGCATCACCAATGAGCACGGCAACGTTGTTGGCCTCATGCCCCACCCTGAGCATGCAGTCGAGGCGGGCTTCGGTCCTGACTCCTCAGCTCTCGGTGAGGTTGAGGTCCGCGGCGGCGTGGACGGACTCGGCATTTTCACCTCGGTACTGCAGAAGCTGGTTAACAAGTGACCACAGAGACAATGTCCAAGAAGTTCAATATCGACACGGTCGAGCACGCGGAGCAGACTCCCGAGCAGCCCCTGCCCTGGGCCGAACTGGGCCTGAAGGAAAACGAGTATCTGCGGGTCGTCGAGATTCTCGGACGCCGGCCAACCGCTGCTGAGCTCGCCATGTACTCGGTCATGTGGAGCGAGCACTGCTCCTACAAGTCCTCGAAGGTGCACCTGCGCCAGTTTGGTGACAAGGTCACCGAGGCCATGAAGGAGCACCTGCTCGTCGGTATCGGTGAGAACGCCGGCGTCGTGGATATCGGTGACGGCTGGGCGGTGACCTTCAAGGTCGAGTCCCACAACCACCCCTCGTTCGTGGAGCCCTATCAGGGCGCGGCGACGGGCGTCGGCGGCATTGTCCGCGACATCATCTCGATGGGTGCGCGCCCGGTTGCGGTCATGGATCCGCTGCGTTTCGGAGCTATCGATCACCCGGACACCCCGCGCTTGGTGCACGGCATCGTCTCCGGCATCGGCGGGTACGGCAACTCCCTCGGCCTGCCGAACATCGGCGGCGAGGTGGTGTTCGACTCCGTCTACCAGGGCAACCCGCTGGTCAACGCCCTCGCAGTGGGCGTCCTTCGCCACGAGGACATCCGGCTGGCCAACGCGTCCGGCGTCGGTAACCGCGTGGTGCTCTTCGGTGCGCGGACGGGCGGCGACGGAATTGGCGGCGCATCGGTGCTGGCGTCGGAATCGTTTGATTCCTCCAAGCCGTCGAAGCGCCCCGCCGTTCAGGTGGGTGACCCATTCGCCGAGAAGGTCCTCATTGAGTGCTGCCTTGAGCTGTTCAAGGCCTCAGTGGTGGAGGGCATCCAGGATCTCGGCGCAGCCGGTATCTCCTGCGCAACGTCGGAGCTGGCTTCGAACGGCGACGGCGGTATGCACGTCGAGCTCACCAGCGTCCTGCTGCGGGACCCGTCGCTGACTCCGGGCGAAATCCTTATGTCGGAATCGCAGGAACGCATGATGGCGGTGGTGACACCGGAGAATACCGCCGCGTTCGAGGCCATCATGGACAAGTGGAACGTCGAGTACTCCTGGCTGGGTGAGGTCACGGACACCGGCCGCCTCATCATCGAGTGGGCCGGCGAAAAAATTGTCGACGTCGATCCCCGCACCGTTGCCCACGACGGCCCGGTCTACGAGCGCCCGTACTCCCGCCCCGAGTGGCTGGACGGTGTGCAGGCAGATTCCTTCGCCGGAGACCGGCCTTCCGACCTCAAGGCAGCGGTGCTCGAACTCATGGCCTCCCCAAACATGTGCTCCAAGGACTGGATCACCAACCAGTACGACCGCTACGTCCAGGGCAACACCGCCCTGGCCATGCCGGATGATGCCGGTGTGGTCCGCGTTGACGAGGAAACCGGCCTGGGCATCGCGCTCTCCACTGACGCAAACGGCCGCTACTCCTACCTCAACCCTTACGACGGCGCCCGCCTGGCTCTCGCGGAGGCCTACCGTAACGTTGCTACCTCCGGTGCGAAGCCGATGGCCGTCACTGACTGCCTCAACTTCGGATCCCCCGAGGACCCGGAGGTGATGTGGCAGTTTGCCGAGTCCGTTCGCGGTCTCGCTGACGCCTGCCAGGAACTGGGCGTACCAGTGACAGGCGGCAACGTGTCGCTGTACAACCAGACGGGCGGCGTGGCAATCCACCCCACGCCGGTGGTCGGTGTGCTGGGCGTGTTCGACGACGTCGCCCGCCGCACGCCGTCGGGCTGGCGGGAGGACGGGCAGGCTATCTACCTGCTCGGCACCACCCGCGATGAGCTCGACGGCTCCGAGTGGGCAAACCTTCACGGCCACCTCGGCGGGCAGCCCCCGGCGCTGGATCTCGGTGCCGAGAAGACGCTCGCGGCGATCCTCATCAACTCCTCCCGCGACGGCATGATCGATGCGGCACACGACCTCTCCGAGGGCGGGCTCGCCGCCGCACTGTCGGAGGCAGCCCTGCGCTTCGGTGTAGGTGCGCGGATCGCAATTGACGAGCTGTGCGAGCGCGACGGAATTGACGCGTTCACCGCGCTGTTCAGTGAAAGCCAGGCCCGCGCCGTCGTTTCCGTTCCCCGTTCGGAAGAGGTGCGGTTCAACGATATGTGCGCCGCGCGGAACTTCCCGCGTACGCGGATCGGTGTTGTGGATGTCGAGAGCAACGCGCTCGACGTGCAGGGTCACTTCACCCTCCCGTTGACGGAGCTGAAGGAAGCACACGAAGCCACGCTTCCGAAGCACTTCGCGTAAGCCTTCGGGCGAGCGCTGATATGGCAGAGCACCGGCGTACTGCACGCCGGTGCTCTGCCATATCGTTACGTGAGCTGTCCATGGGTAGAGCAACCCAGCAGATAGGGTTGATGTATGACATTTCCGCTGTTGAGTGCGCTTTTCGCCATGATTGCGGGTCTGTTGCACGTGTACATCTTTGTGCTCGAAAGTGTGCGTTGGCGTCACCCGTCCGCGTGGCGGAAGTTCGGGATTGCCTCCCAGGAACACGCAGACATCATTCGGCCCATGGCGTTCAACCAGGGCTTCTATAACCTCTTCCTGGCTGCCGGTGTGATTGTGGGCCTGGCTCTGTCCGGCACCCTCGTTGGTTACGGCATGATTGTCCTCGCGCTGGCAGTCATGGTGCTCGCCGCCGTCGTGCTCGTGGTCACCAACCGGTCGCTATGGATTGCCGCCCTAGTCCAGGGAGCCCCTCCTCTTCTTGCGCTGTTGACCCTGCCCATGGTGCAGCAGGCCTGAAGCTGCTTACGCTGGACCCGCCGCCAGCTGGCGGGCAGCATTAAGGTACCAGCGGGTAGCGAGTTCCTGGCAGAACCGCGCTACCGGAGCACCGAGACGGTAGAACCAGTTCCCATGCCGGCTGTAGGCGTGCAGTTCGAAGAACACCGAGCCGTCGGCCTCCAGCACTGCAACGAAACTCTCCTCGCCGGTCTCCGGATGACCCGGCAGGGTGGCGTAACCAAAGCCGGCCCGGCGGGCGCCGCGAGCGGCACCGCCGTCGTCGTCGCTGGTTGGGTTCACTTCTTCCACCCATACCACTTCACACGGCGCATTCAGGCGTAAATTGCCCACACCGAACCCCACGGTTACGGAGCCTCCGACGGCGGCTCGTGGTTCCGCCGCGATACGCAGGTTGGAGCGGCGGTGGAGTTCAAACGTGAGGATGCCCTCGGCCAACCGGCGAAAGGCGGCTTCTCCCGTGCCCACCCGGATTCGGTGGCGCATGGGCCGAAAGCCTGCCGGCCAGGCGCCAAGCCGCGTCCACCCTATTGCGGTGTGAGTGATATCAGGCATCACTGCCCTGTGCGCGCACCTTGAAAACGAAGGCTTCCGGCCCGAACGGGAAGTCCTCGAACGTGCCGGGGAAGGCCAGACAGGCCACCCGAAGCTGTTCTGCATCCACGTAGTGAGCCTACAGCGAAGCGGTGACACACTATAGGGACCACGATCAAGGAGTGCACATGTCAGACCTGGGCCGACAGGCGCGGAAGGTTGCAGACGGAGCCGAAGACGCAGCTGATTCCAAGCCGTTCATCATTGCTGCCCGTGCAGGGTATGTCGCGGCGGGCCTGCTGCACATCCTCATCGGCGTGATTGCTGTGCGCGTTGCCTCGGGAGGATCGGGCAGCCCCGATCAGGCCGGGGCCATGTCATCGCTCGCCAGCACGCCGTTCGGCGGGATCCTGCTGTGGGCCTGTGCAATCGGGTGCTGTGCCCTTGCGCTGTTCCTGCTGAGCGAGGTGTTCTTTCCGCCGCAGCGCCTCGACGGCAAGGAGGATGTCATCTACCGGCTGAAAAACGGTGGAAAAGCCGTGGTGTATGCGGCAATCGGAATCGGGTTTGCCCAGTACGCGCTGGGCGGAGGCGGAGGCGGCTCAACCCAGTCGACCAGTGCGGCCCTGATGGCGAGCCCCGCCGGGCCGGCGCTCCTGCTCGCGATCGGCGTCGGTATTCTCATTGTGGCGGGGTACTTCGTCTACAGCGGCGTTACCCAGAAGTTCGAAGAGCATCTGTCAGGCAAGCCCTCGGGCTCGACAGGCAAGGCCATCACCACGCTGGGGACCATCGGCTATGTCGCCAAGGGGATCGCGCTGGGCGTGCTGGGCATTCTGGTCATCACCGCGACCGTCACACACGACCCGGAAAAGTCAAGCGGGTTGGACGGCGCACTCAAGTCACTGCAGGAGCAGCCATTCGGCGTCTACATCCTGGGCGCGGTTGCACTGGGGCTGATCGCGTACGGCGTCTTCATGGTGGTGCGCTCCCGCTACCAGCGCATGTGAGTGCGGGGGCTTCGTGCTTACAGCCCCAACCTCGGAGCCTCGATGGCGGGGCAGGTGTTCATGACAACGTCCAGTCCTGCATCAGCCGCCCGCTGGGCCGCCGCCTCGTCGATCACTCCGAGCTGCAGCCAAACCGCCTTGGCGCCCACTGCGATCGCATCGTCGACCACCGCGCCCACCCGTTGGCTGTTCACGAAGCAGTCGACGACGTCGATCTCTCCCTGCACGTCGGCCAGCCGCTTGTATCCGGTGCGGCCGTAAACGTCGTCACCTTTCAGACTGACCGGAACAACCTCCATTCCGAGCTGGTCGATCAGGAAGCGCGATACCCCCATAGCGGCCCGCCGCGGGTTGTTCGAGAGCCCGACGACGGCCCAGCGCGCCGGAGTGGTCAGCAGCCGTTTGATGGTGGCTGGGTCATTGGAGTGCGGCATGGAGTCTCCTTCTCAGACAGGCTGCCAGTGTGGCAGGTTTGCGACCTATAGGTAATATCCAGCCACGCTAGAGATGCGGTGCTTTCCGGGCGATGAACTGTCCGATCCAGTCGACGGTTTCGGGATGGTCGAGATGAAAGCCGTGCCGCCCCTTCGCTACTTTCACCAGTACCGAGTGCGGAATAAGTTCACGAAGGGCCAGTGCGTTGTCCAGCGGGGTGAGGGGATCATCTGTGCCGTGAAGGATGAGCGTCGGCGCCTCCAGCGAGCCGAGGAGGTTCCGCGCGTCGTGCTCTGTGCTTGCACGGAAGTGCCGGCGTTTGGCCTGCTTCGATGCGCGTGATGTGAAGAAAGTCCGGACAGCCGAGCTGTGCGCGGTTGCCCAGTCTGCGTCGAAGAAGAGCGGTTCGAGCTGGGCCGGGTCGCCGCTGGTGAGCGCCCGGGTGGCGTCGGGATCGCGGTTCTTCCCGAGGAACCCGCCCGCCGAGGTGGCAGCGAGAATGAGGGCGCCAACCCGGTCCGGATGATCGATCGCGAGCCACTGCGCAACGCGGCCGCCCATCGAGTGCCCGTAAATGTGCGCGCGTTCCACACCGGCGGCGTCGAGGACTACGAGGGCATCGGCGGCGAAGTCCCTGGTGTTGAGGTGTCCGGTGGGGCCGTCATCGCTCTCGCCTACCCCTCGATGGTCAAAGCGAATGACGCGGAAATCCTCGGCCAGACTGGGAACGATCGGTTCCCAGCCGGTCAGCGCGGTTGCCTGGCCGGCGATGAGCAGGAGCGGAGTCCCGGAGCCGTCCGACCGCCAGGCCAGGCGGGTGCGGTCCGCAGTAACCGCGAAGTTCACGGGCCGACCCGCTCAATCGGTGATGGGCGACGGCGGTGTGCCCAGGTTGTCCAGTTCCTCCCAGAACGACGGCGGCACTTCTGACTGCCGCGCTTGTTCGAGCTGGTCGATGCGCTTCACCGATGAGATGCCGACGATGGTGGAATCGACCAGAGGTGAGCGCAGGGAGAAGTGGAGTGCCGCCGTCGGGAGGTCGATTCCATGTTTGGCGCAGAGGCCCTCGACCCGAGCTACCCATTCGAGGAGTTCCGGCGGGGAATCGTTGTAGGCGTAGGTTGCGCCGCTGGCGGAGCCGCGAGCGAGGAGTCCGCCACCGAAGGGCGCAGCGTTGAACACGCCCATCCCCTGCTCCACTGCCTCGTCGATGAGCGGAAGTGCACTTCGGTCGACCAGCGTGAACCGGTTGTGGGTGAGGAGGACGTCGAAGGCTCCGGTGGCGACGTACTGCCGCATCAGGCTGACAGTTCCTGCGGCGATGCCGATGGCATCTACCAACCCCTCTTCCTTCAGTTCCAGCATTCCGGCGATTGCGCCACCCGGCGCTGCCGCCTCTTCGAAGGTGATGGAGTAGGGGTCGTGCAGGTGCAGCAGTCGAAGCCGGTCTACTCCCAGCCGCCGGCAGCTCTCTTCGAAGGACCGCCGGACCCGGTCCCGGTCGAAGGAGCCGGTTTCGGGGTCCTGGTCCGCCTTGGTGACAACTGACCGGCCCTCGGCAGCGCCGCCGTTCGCCAGTGCCAGGCCCAGAACTGCCTCGCTTCGGCCCTTTGCGTAGTTGTTGGACGTGTCGACGAGTGCGTACGGGCCGTGCAGCATTGCCTGGGCGAGTTCGATGGCGGCCGCCTCCTCACGGTCCCCGGAGCTGGTTCCGGCACCGAGCGATGAGGTGCCGAGCGTGATGGGACTGGCCAGGAGACCGGTACCGCCCAGCGGCCGGGGATCGACGGGGTGGTGAATCTGCTGGGGCACAGTGTCTCCGTTTCGCGGGTCGAGATGTTTGGCTGGGACTCTGCTTAGGAACTTACCGCGAAGCCCGGGTTCCGGCGAAGAACCGTTGTCAGTGAGCTCCCCTATGCTTTTTCAAGAACCCCTTCGACTGGAGAACCGTGGCCGAGCTTCGCGTCTTTGTACCCACTCCCCTGCCCGAGCCCCTCTGCGAGCTGATCGAAGAGCTGGAGCCGCGCATCGAATTGGTGCGGGACCAGTCGCTGCTGCCTCCTCAGCTCTACGCGGGCGACCACCAGGGCGCCAGGGACTTCCGGCGGACGCCATCGCAACAGGCAAAATACGAACGCCTCATTGACAGCGCGGAGGCCCTGTACGGCGTACCGGGCCAATCGGGGCAGGAGTTGCGCCGCACTGCCCGTGCCAACCCGCACCTTCGGTGGGTCCACACCACGCCTGCAGGCGGCGGCAGTCAGGTGAAAGCGGCGCAGCTCACTCCGGATGAGCTGGAGCGCATCACATTCACCACTTCAGGCGGCGTGCACGCCGAACCGCTGGCCGAGTTCGCAGTGTTCGGCGTCCTTGCCGGCGCGCAGGGCGTGCCCCAGTTACTGGAGGATCAGCGCAACCGCGTCTGGGGAGCACGGCGCCCGGTGCCGCTGGTGGCAAACCAGCGTGTCGCCGTCGTCGGGCTGGGCGGAATTGGGCGCGCGGTGGCGCGCAAGCTGAGTGCGCTGGGGGCGGACGTCATCGGTGTGCATCGGCGCGAGATTGAAGCGGAAGGTGTCTCGGGCATCGTCCCGCCGGAACGCCTTGGCGCTCTTCTTCCGGACGTTGACGCCGTGGTGCTGTGCCTACCCGCTACCGAATCAACCCATCACATGCTCAGCCGGGACCTGCTCGAGCAGGTGAAGGAAGGCATCACCGTGGTCAACGTCGGCCGGGGTGCCACCGTGGACGAGGAAGCGCTCATCGGGGCGCTCAGGGACGGGCGGGTCGGTTTTGCCGCGCTCGACGTTTTCGAACAGGAGCCGCTGCCGGGTGACAGCCCGTTGTGGGAGCTTCCGAACGTCCTCGTAAGCCCCCACAATGCCGGCACATATGAGGAAGAGGAACGGAAAATCGCGGAGCTCTTCGCGGAGAACGCCCGGCGGCTGCTCGACGGCGAACCGCTCCTCAACGTTGTTGACACTGTGGAGTTCTATTGAGCGGGTGTCCCGGTGGGGCGGGGTTCTAGAGCCATTTCTTGCGTTTGAACGTCAGATACAGGCCGACGCCCATCAGCAGCATCAGCGCAAGCGCGAAGGGGTAGCCCAGCGGCCAGTCCAGCTCCGGCATGAATTCGAAGTTCATCCCGTAGACGGTGCCCACCAGGGTGGGCGCGAAGAGGATTGCAGCCCAGGACGAAATGGCCTTGACCTCTTCGCTCTGCGCCAGGCTCGCTTCCGAGAGGTGCCGCATTTCCTCGTTCTGCCGCTGCGTCACGAGGGTCGCATGGACCGAGAGGGCGTTCTGGAGCAGGATCCGGAAGGAGTCGATCCGCTCGATGATGCGCAGCACGTGGTCCTGCACATCCCGCAGGCGGGGCTGCAGTTCCGAATCCATGTCCTCCTTTTCGGCGTCAGCCAGGAGCGCATCGAGCATTGGCCGCAGCGGGTGAGTGGCGCGCTGAAAGCCGATCACTTCGCGGGAGAGGTCATAGATGCGGCGTGCTACGTCAGGAGCGGAGCTGAAGAGCTCGTCCTCGATTTCGTCGATGTCATTCTCGAGCCCCGCGACAACGGGCGCGTACTGGTCAACGACCTCGTCAAGGATTGCGTAGAGCACTGCCTGGGGTCCGAGTGCGAGCAGTTCGGGCCGCGCTTCCAGACGCCGCCGGACCTTCGCGAGGTCGGGTGATTCGGCCTGGCGGATTGTGACAATGAAGTCCGGGCCTACGAAGACGTGCAGTTCCCCGAACTCCACCATTTCCTCGGCATCGAGATACCTGGCCGGCCGGAGGACCGCGAAGAGGGTTTCCCCGTAGCGCTCGAGCTTGGAACGCTGATGGCCGTGCAGCGCATCCTCGACGGCGAGTTCGTGAAGCGCAAACTCATCCGCCACCCGCTGGATTTCAGCATCATCCGGCCGGTACAACCCGATCCAGGCCATTCCGCCGTGATCACGCTTGAGTTCAAACGTCTGGTCCAGATTCTCCGGGTTAGCGGTCCGTTGGCCGTCCACATACACGCCGTTGTCAACGATGGCCACCGTGCCGTCCTCACTCTTGTCTGCTGCGCTCCGCCGCATTCCGTCCGTCGGAAACGGGGCTTAGGCGAGTTTCTCACAGCATCGGCGGCCGCTGCGGTACCGCGCCCGAATCTCGGGTGCGCGGTCAGCGCCTGCTGTTGCCGCCGTCGTCGTCGTTGCTTTCCACAGTGCCTCCCGGCTCCCAGCGCAGCAGGTCTCCGGGCTGGCAGTCCAGAATCTCGCAGATTGCCTCCAGGGTGGTGAAGCGGACGGCTTTGGCGCGGCCGTTCTTCAGGACAGCCAGGTTGGCCGGGGTGATGCCAATACGTTCGGCCAGCACACCCACGGGCATCTTGCGCCTGGCCAGCATCACGTCGATGTCCACGATGATGGGCATCAGATGACCTCGTCGAGTTCGCTGCGCAGGTTTTTCGCTTCGGCATCGCGGGCTACTGCCTGGGCGAGCAGCACCCGCAGGACCAGCACGATCAGCGCAACACCGCCGATCAACAATGAGGCACCGCAGATGAGCAGGATGACCCCCGGAGCAATTTCCCCCGGAGCCAGGAGAACCGCGAGACCGAACACCAGGACCGACGCAGCGGCGATGGCCCCGAAGATGATGTCGACATACCGGAATGCTCCATCGGAGAAGACCGTGCCGCTGCGGACCATGGTGAGCAACTTCCACAAGCAGACGGCGCTCACTTGAACCGTCAGGATGCCGAAGACGACGATCGCGTTGAACGTGATGCGCAGCCCAGTGGGCACGCCCGACTGCTCAAGATCAGCGGAGATCAGCGGGACCATCCAGAGCTGGATGAACAACGAGCCCGCAATGACCATCGCGATGACGACCTGCAATGCGAGGACGGCCAACTTTCCCATCGGGATTCTCCTTCGATTGATTAACAAGGAGAATATATCGAGAAACGATAGGTGGTCAAGCGTGGAGCAGCCTTGAGGCAGCAAAGGTGCCGGAGATGCGCAGGAACGTGGTGACGTCCCCACGATCCTGCGCATCCCCGGCACCTTTGCGTTCGAACCCGACCGGCTACTCGACCCGAATCACCAGATCCGCCCGGTTCTTCGTCGCCTCGATCAATCGCGCGTTCGGTTCATCCACCCGCTCTACCCACTCCGCCGCCGCAGCCGGACTCTTTCCGAACAGGATGTGCCGCTGGATCAGCCGGTCCAGCCGCAGGTTCTCATCCTGCTCGCAGTACCAGACCTCAGTGCACTGAGCCTGGGCCTGCCGCCAGCCCGGGCGATCGAGCAGCAGGTAATTGCCCTCCGTGAGAATGGTGCGCACGGACGGATACACAGGGATCACGCCGGCAATGGGCTGCTCGATGGTGCGCTCGAAACCTGGGGCATACACTACAGAATCCCGCCGTCCACGAAGCCGCTTCAACAGAGCAGCATAGCCATGCTCGTCGAACGTCTCGGGTGCGCCCTTGCGTTCCAGAAGACCCAGGCGCGCCAGCTCCTGATCGGACAGATGGAACCCGTCCAAAGGAACATGGGCGAAGCGCTGCTGATCCGGGTCGGGTTTGTTCTGGTTCAGTGAAGCCATCAACTGCTCCGCGAGGGTAGTCTTCCCGACTCCAGGAGCGCCGACAATCCCAATAACGACAACGCCGGCCTCGCGCGCCGATATGCGCTCTATTCGATCAACAAGTTCCGACAGCGTCACCGTGCCATCCTGACATGTGACCCGGGTCGAGAACGTTGTTCATGGGCAGAATGGGTCCCATGACAACGGCACTCATCCTCAGCGGCACCGGCCGGTACGCGGACCCCTGGCACCCGTTCGCGGAAACTTCCGCGGCCATCGCGGACCTGCTCCGCGGTCACGGACTCACCGTAGAAACAGCCGACGACGTCGACGCCACCCTCGGTAGCTTTCGTGACTCTGCTGCCTGGCCGGATCTGCTGGTGGTGAATGTCGGCCTCCCGCGGGACGGCGGCACTTCCCCCGGTACAGATGCCGCCCGTGATGGCTTGGACGCCTGGGAAGCCGGCGGCTGTCCGCTGCTCGCCCTGCACTCGAGCGCCACGAGTTTTGTCGATTCCGAGTCCTGGGAAGCGGCGCTCGGCGGACGCTGGGTACGCGACGTGTCCATGCACCCGGAGTACGGCGCTGCAAACATACTGCTCGAGGGTTCCTTCCCCGTTGGGATACCTGATTTCACTCTCGACGACGAACGCTACAGCTGGCTGCGCACCTCACCGGACGTCATCGTTCACGCCCGCCACGAACACGAGGGGCACTTGCACCCTTTGATGTGGTCCCTGGAGCGACCTGTCGGGACTGGATCCGCACGAAGCTTCTATGACGCACTCGGCCACGACGCGGCGTCGTACTCCTCACCGGAACACCGCGAACTGATGAAGCGCGCGGTGGACTGGCTGCTTGGCTAGGTCTCTTGTCGCAGGGTCAGGATCTCCGCGCCATCGTCGGTGATCGCGATGGTGTGCTCACTGTGCGCGGTCCGGCAGCCCGTAGCGCTGCGGAGTGTCCACCCGTCGGCGTCGACTGCCAGTTCAGCGGTATCCGCCATGACCCATGGCTCCAGCGCCAGCAAAAGCCCCGGGCGCAGCACGTATCCCCTGCCGGGCCGTCCGGTGTTTGCCACGTGGGGACCCTGGTGCATTGTCGACCCGACGCCGTGACCGCCGAATTCCGTGTTGATCGGATATCCCGCGGCGCTGAGGACTGAACCAATGGCAGCGGAGATGTCGCCGATGCGCGCGCCTGGTCTGGCGGCGGCAATCCCGGCAGTCAATGCACGTTCGGTGGCATCAATCATCGCGACGCTCTCCGCCGGCTTTGACTCGCCAACGATGAAGCTGATGGCGGAGTCTGCGACGATTCCGCGCTGGGAGACGGCGAGGTCCAGGGAGAGCAGGTCGCCGTCGGCAAGCGAGTAGTCATGCGGCAGACCGTGGAGCACAGCATCGTTGACGGACGTGCAGATATAGGCGCCGAACGGGCCGCGCCCAAACGGCGGCTCGTAGTCGACGTAGCAGGACACCCCGCCTGCCTCAGCGATCATCTCTTTGGTCCATTGGTTGATCTCCAGCAGGTTTGTCCCGACCGTGCTGCGGCTCTTCACCGTCTGCAGAATGTTGGCGACCAGCGCACCCGCTTCCTTTGCCCTGGCCAACTCGCTCGCGTTCAGAATTTCAATCATGTAGATGACCCTCTCACGCTGCCGATGTCCGGCTGAAGCGTTCCTTTGTTACGACACATATTGCGCCGGACCCTTGCAAAAGCGTTTAGTGGAATTCCACCATCCCGAGCGGCCGAGAGACCTGGATCGTTGACGCCGCAGCAACCCTTACCTGCTTGCAGGAGAACGGGTGCTACTGCCAGGAGCGATGGAGTTATACATGAGCACCGTTCTTCGAGCGCACCGTACCCAGGCCATTTCCACTGATGGCAACCAGACACTGCCGCTGACTTTCTCTTCGTTGACCCGAAGTTTCGGGAGCGGAAGCGAGCAGCACGTGGTGCTTCGCGACGTGACCCTGGACGTTGAAGCAGGCGAGGTTCTCGCCATTGTGGGCGCCAGCGGTTGCGGGAAATCAACCCTCCTGCGAGCCGCGGCAGGACTGGACGCTCCCACCAGCGGTGCGGTACTCATCGACAGCACAGCAGTGGACGGGATCGATCCCCGCTGCGCCGTCGCGTTCCAGGAACCCCGACTCCTCCCCTGGCTCTCGCTGCGCGAGAACATTGCTATCGGCCTGCCCAGGGAAACCAGTTCCGCCGCGGGCAAGGCGAAGGTGGAGGAGCTTTTGGGCCTCGTGGAACTCGACGGGTTCGCCGGCCACCGGCCCCGCGAAGTGTCCGGAGGCATGGCACAGCGGGCATCGCTGGCACGTGCACTGGCACGCAACCCGGGCGTCCTGCTCCTCGACGAACCCTTCGGCGCACTCGATGCCCTGACGCGGCTGAAGATGCAGGACCTCCTGCTGCGTATCCACCAAACCACCCCGACCACGGTCCTGCTGGTCACCCATGATGTTGACGAAGCGCTGCAGCTCGCCGACCGGGTGATCGTTCTCGCGAAGGAGCCTGACGTCCAGGGTGCAACCATCAGCCGCGTGCTGGAGGTTCCGGGCGACCGTCCGCGCGACCGCGGCTCAGCCGAACTTGCCGCGCTACGCAGTTCGCTGCTGAGCAGCCTCGGCGTCGACAGCCACCAGCACTAACCGCGCGCCTGCGGCCAGTTCGCAGCGCCGTATCCCAGCGCGTGCGGCGCCCACCGTGCCGCCATGTTGCGCCGACACCCCCAAGAACAAGCCCCCTACACCCGTCCCACGCACTCTCCGAAAAGGATCACCATGAAGAGCACCGCACGTTTTCAGTTCGCCGCCACCGCCGCAATCGCCGCCCTCGCCCTTAGCGGCTGCGTTGCCGGGGAAAACGCCGACGGCTCAGTCGGCGAAGCCGCAGCCGCGACCGGCGGAGAACTCACGGTGGACTTCGCCACCTACAACCCGCTGAGCCTCATCATCAAGGACCAGGGCTGGCTCGAGGCCGAGTTGGAAGATGAGGGCGTAACGGTCAAATGGGTCCAGTCCGCCGGATCGAACAAGGCCAACGAACTGCTCCGCTCCGGCGAAGCTGACGTCGCCTCAACGGCCGGTTCGGCAGCGCTGATGGCCCGCGCCAACGGCTCCCCCATCAAGACCATCGACATCTACTCACAGCCCGAATGGTCCGCACTGGTCACAACGGCGGATACGGGTATCGAATCCGCGGAGGATCTCCGCGGCAAGTCCATCGCCGCCACCAAGGGCACCGACCCCTACTTCTTCCTGCTCCAGTCATTGGCAGAGCACAACGTTGACCCGAGCGAAGTGACCATCCAGAACATCCAGCACGCCGATGGCTGGGCCGCCCTCAACACCGGCTCGGTGGACGCCTGGTCCGGCCTCGATCCCATCATGGCCGCAGCCGAAGAAGACGGCGCCGAGCTGTTCTACCGCAACGTGGACTTCAACACCTACGGCTTCCTCAATGCCACCGAGTCCTTCCTGGAGGAAAGCCCTGAGCTCGCCCAGGCCGTGGTCAACGCCTATGAGAAGGCACGCCAGTGGGCTCAGGAGAACCCGGAGGAAACCGCAGCGATCCTCGCCGAGGTTGCGGGCATTGAAGAATCCGTGGCCACCAAGGTCATCACCGAACGGTCCAACCTCGACGTCAACGGCACCCCCGGTCAGGCCCAGCTGGACGTGCTCGAGGTAGTCGGCCCGATGTTCGTCGAATCCGGTGACGTCGCAAGCCAGGAAAACATCGACGAAGCCCTCTCCACCCTTCTTGATGACACCTACGCAACCAACGCCGATCCGTCCGCTATTGGAGAGTAATGAGCAACCCCTACCTCACCGGTAACAGCGTGCCCGGCGGCGTCGGCACCGGCCCCGCCTCGGTCGTCTCCTCCAAGGGGACAAGCTCCCCGCACACAACAAATCAGAACGACGACGACGGCAGGCAGGGCAATGCCCTCACCCGCCGCAAGCCGCGCGGCAAGGCAGTCGCCAAGCTCGGACTGGGACTGATTGTTCCGCTGGCGCTGTTGGCGGCCTGGCAACTGGCCGCCGTCGTCGGTTTGATCAGTCCGGTCACCTTGCCGGCGCCAACCGCTGTCTTTGACGCCGCCGTCGATCTGATCCAGCGCGGGGAACTTCGCATCCACATTGCTATTTCGACCCAACGCGTGGTCATCGGCTTCCTGATCGGTGCCATCGCCGGTCTCGTGGTCGGAGCGTTTGTCGGTCTGTCCCGGTGGGTGGACACCCTGTTCTCGCCGACCATCGGTGCCATCCGCGCCGTGCCGTCACTGGCGTGGGTTCCCCTGCTGATGCTCTGGGTGGGAATCGGTGAGGATTCGAAAGTCATCCTTATCTCCATCGGCGCCTTTTTCCCCGTTTTCACCACCGTTGCCATGGCCCTGCAGCACGTGGACAAGAACCTGGTCGAGGCCGGAAGGGCCTTCGGGCTGAACGGGCTGAGGCTGTTCACCACGGTGCAGCTGCCCGCCGTGGTCCCCTCGGTGATCTCGGGGCTGCGGCTGGCGCTCGCGCAGGCGTGGTTGTTCCTCGTCGCGGCTGAGCTCCTGGCGTCCTCGATGGGCCTCGGCTTCCTGCTGACCGATTCTCAGAACAATGGACGGGTGGACCGACTGCTCCTGGCAATAGTGCTGCTGGCAATCCTCGGCAAGCTCACGGACGCGATCCTGGGTGTCTTCGAGAAGTGGGCTATCCGCAAATGGGCGTAACTGCCGTAGATTCCCTTGTTCACGGGGGCTTCACCAACGAGGAAGAGCGGATCGCCTTCTGGGAGGAACAGGCGCGGCGGCTGCACTGGTCCTCCGACTGGCATACGGCCCACACATTCGATCCGGCACGGCAGGGACCGGACGGCGAGCTGTCGGTGCCGCGCATTGAGTGGTTCGCCGGCGGCACCCTGAATGCCGCCTACAACTGCGTGGACCGGCACGTCGCTGCAGGCCTGGGCGACAAGCCTGCCCTGTTCTTCGAGGGCGAGTCGGGAGACCGCCGCACGGTCACCTACTCCGAGCTTCAGGACGAGGTGTGCCGGGCGGCCAACGCCCTGACTGCCCTGGGGATCGGCAAGGGCGACCGCGTGGTCATCTACCTTCCCGTGCTGGTGGAGACCGTCGTCGTGACCCTGGCGTGCGCGCGTATCGGCGCCGTTCACTCGCTCGTCTTCGGTGGCTTTTCCGCCGAGGCGCTGCGCTTCCGGGTCGAGGACACCGGCGCCAAACTGCTGGTGACCACCGATGGGCAGTACCGACGCGGCACCGCGGTGCCGGTGAAGGACAACGCCGATGCCGCCGTCGTCGGGAAGAACGCCATTGAACACGTGCTGGTGATCCGGCGGACGGGCAGCAATGTCGCGTGGACCGAAGGCCGCGACGTGTGGTGGCACGACGTTGTTGGCACCGCCTCCCCCGTACACGAGCCGCAGGCGTTCGACGCCGAGACGCCGCTGTTCATCATGTACACCTCCGGCACCACCGGCAAGCCGAAGGGCCTGGTGCACACCACCGGCGGTTACCTGACGCAGGCGTCGTGGAGTTACGAGTTTCTCTTCAGTGACCCGGATCCCGCGTGCCGCGTGAACGACGTCCACTGGTGCACCGCCGACCTCGCGTGGGTCACGGCACACACCTACGAGATCTACGGTCCACTCTCCAACGGTGCCACTCAGGTGATCTTCGAGGGCACACCGAACACCCCGCATCCCGGGCGGCACTTCGAGATCATCGAACGCTACGGCGTCACCAGCTATTACACGGCGCCCACGCTGATCCGTTCGCTGATGGGCTGGTTTCCCGACGGCGTTCCGTCCTCCTATGACCGCTCTTCCGTCAAAGTCCTGGGCACGGTCGGCGAGGCAACCAATCCCGAGGCGTGGCGCTGGTTCCGGGAGAAAATCGGCTCCGGTACCGCTCCCGTTGTGGACACGTGGTGGCAGTCGGAAACCGGCGCGACAGTGCTCAGTCCCCGCCCCACTGATGATTCCTTCAAACCCGGCTGCGCCTCACGCGCCCTGCCCGGTGTGAGCACGCGCATCGTGAACGACGACGGCGAGCCAGTCAGTCCCGGAGAGCAGGGGCTGATCGTGGTGGACCGGCATGGCCCGGCGATGGCCCGCACAGTGTGGGGAAATCCGCAGCGTTATCTCGATTCCTACTGGCGGAAGTTCGCTGCGCAGGGCTGGTTCCTTGCCGGTGACGGCGCCAAATACGACGACGACGGCGACACCTGGATCCTCGGGCGCGTTGACGACGTCATCAATGTGTCCGGGCACCGGCTCTCGACAATCGAGATCGAATCAGCGCTGGTGTCCCATCCCCTTGTAGTTGAGGCGGGCGTTTGCCCGGTGGTTGATGCGGTGACGGGGCATGCGATCGCCGCCTTCGTCGTCGTGCATGGCGAGGCAGGTAATCCAGCGTTTGAACAGGACCTGCGCAACCATGTCGCGAAGGCCATCGGTCCGATTGCCAAGCCGCGCGCCGTCGTCGTCGTGGAGGATGTGCCGAAGACGCGTTCCGGGAAGATCATGCGGCGACTGCTGACCCAGCTGTACGAGGGAACGCCGCTCGGCGACACCACCTCGCTGCAGAACGAGGGCTGCGTGCCGCGGATCGCGAAAGTCCTCGCCCTGAAGAACCTACCGGGGAAGGCACCGGAAGTTTCGGGCACGTATGGTGGATTCGAACGCCCAGAAGTCACCGCAGGTGCACAAAAGTTGGATCAATTTGGAGGAAACATTGGGCACTGACCGCACCTTCGGCTTCCGCACCCGTGCGTTGCACGCCGGCGGAACCCCGGACGCCACACACGGCGCACGAGCCGTACCGATCTACCAGACCACGTCGTTCGTCTTCAAGGACACCAATGACGCCGCCAACCTTTTCGCGCTGCAGAAGTACGGCAACATCTACTCGCGCATCGGCAATCCCACCGTTGCAGCCTTCGAGGAGCGCATCGCCTCGCTTGAGGGCGGCATCGGTGCCGTAGCGACGGCATCAGGCATGAGCGCAGAGTTCATCACCTTCGCTGCACTGTGCCAGGCCGGCGATCACATCGTTGCAGCAGCCCAGCTCTACGGCGGCACCGTTACGCAGCTCGATGTGACGCTCCGTCGCTTCGGCATCGAAACCACGTTTGTTCCAGGCACCGATCCGGCCGACTACGCCGCCGCCATCAAGGACAACACCAAGGCGGTCTTCACAGAGATCATCGCGAACCCGAGCGGTGAAATCGCGGACATCGCGGGCCTGGCAAAGATAGCGCACGACGCCGGTGTCCCCCTGATCGTCGACTCCACCCTCAGTACGCCCTACCTCATCCGCCCCCTTGAGCATGGTGCTGACATCGTGATCCACTCGGCCACCAAATTCATTGGTGGGCATGGCACCACGCTGGGCGGGGTCATCGTTGAAAGCGGCAGATTCAACTGGGGCAACGGCAAGTTCCCCACCATGACCGAGCCTGTCGCTTCCTACGGGAACATCCAGTGGTGGGCAAACTTCGGCGAGTACGGTTTCCTCACCAAGCTGCGCACCGAACAGTTACGGGACATCGGGCCGTCGCTGTCGCCGTCGTCGGCCTTCCAATTGCTGCAGGGCGTTGAGACGCTAGCGCAGCGCGTCGATGAGCACGTGGCAAACGCTCAGGCCGTTGCCGAGTGGCTTGAGAAGGATCCGCGGGTTGAGTACGTGAACTATGCGGGGCTCCCCTCGCACGTGCACCATGAGCGGGCGAAACAGTACCTGCCGCAGGGTCCCGGCTCGGTGTTCAGCTTCGGCGTGAAGGGAGGCCGGGAGGCCGGGCAGAAGTTCATCGAAGCCCTGCAGTTGGCGTCCCACCTCGCCAACGTCGGCGATGCCCGGACACTCGTGATCCACCCCGGATCCACCACGCACCAGCAGCTCTCAACCGAACAGCTTGCGGCCGCCGGCATCCCGGAGGATCTCATCCGGATCTCCGTTGGCCTTGAGGATCTGGACGACATCCTCTGGGATATCGATCAGGCGCTCGAGACCGCCGTTGCAGGAACATCCGAGCACCTTGAACGGACGCTGGACGTCAGCGAAGAGGAAATCGCCGCAGAGGGAGTGAAGGCATGAGCACACAGGACCGCACCTGGGAGGGCCCGTCGGCCCCCGAACGCCTGAACATCCTCCGCAACGCGAAGTCGATCGCCATCGTCGGGGCCTCGGACAAGCCGTCACGAGCGTCGTATTTCGTGGCGACGTACCTGCAGTCATCCGCGCCGTATCGGCTGTACTTCGTGAATCCGACAGCGACCGAGATTCTCGGGCAGCCGGTTTACAAGTCCCTGGCGGACTTGCCGGAGCAGCCGGACATCGTTGACGTGTTCCGCAAGCACGATGACCTCCCCTCGGTCCTGGAGGAATCCAAAGCCGCCGGCGCGAAAACTCTATGGCTTCAGCTGGGTTCCTGGCACGAGGACGTGGCGCGGGACGCCGAAGCTGCCGGCATGAACGTGGTCATGGATCGCTGTGTGAAGATCGAGCACGCACGTTTCCATGGCGGCCTCAACCTGGCTGGCTTCAACACTGGAGTCATCTCCTCGAAGCGTCAGGTGACCGCTTAGCACGACGGCAGGCGGGATCAGCTTGAGTGCGGCAGGAATCGAAGAAGCGTTCCGCCCGTGCCGGTGACATGCCGTTCGTAATGTTTCGAGACATATCCCCGAGGTGGCCATATGCAGTCCAGCTCCGGCTAGGTTAGTGGAGATCACTGGCGGGCGGACGGGGCTGCCCCGCCACCTGGATGCTACGGAGTAACCGATGAGTCCCAGCACGGTTCCACCCCCTCACGCCGCGGTGAAGCGCGCTTCCATGCCGTTGCCCGTCTCCTTTGTGAGCCTCCACGCCGAGGGCTTGCGGGATGTCAATCTCGAGATTCGCGCGGGCGAAGTGCTCGCCTTCGTAGGAGCCACGCCCGGCACCGAGAACCTCGTGGGAACAGAGAGCCTTCTGGGCACAGAGAACGACGGCGCCTCCCGCCTGCTGCGTGCAGTCGCCGGTCTCGATCATCCCCGGTCAGGATCGGTTCTGGTTGGCGGGGAACCTGTTCGCCGGACCGACGACCGCTGTTCCTGGACGCCGAGCGATGCCGCTCTGCAGCCCACCCACTCGCTGCAGGCGAACCTCGCGCTCGGGCTTCGTAAGAGTTCCAGCGCCAGCGAAGGCAAGGCGAAGATCGCTGAACTGCTCGACCTTGCGGGCCTCCATCGCTTCGCGAAGCTGCTGCCGACCGACGTCACCGCTGAAATAGTCCGCCGGGCGGCACTGGCTCGGGCTTTGGCCAGCGGGCCGGGCGTCATGCTGCTGGACAATCCGTTTGCAGCCGTCGAGGGCGCTGCCCGCACCGTGCTGCACAACGTACTGCAGACCCTTCACCGCGCGCTTCCCACCACCGTCCTCCTGGCGACCAACAGCATGGAAGAGGCGCTCCGGCTGGCCGACCGCGTGGTGGTGCTCGGCCGATCAGCCGCCGAAGACGTCACCGGAGCGCTTTCCATCCGCGAGATCCGGGACGGGCAGCGGAAGCAGCGCTGACTGTTCACACCCCGTGGATAACTGAAGCTACGGGGGACCGTTCCCTTCTCCCTGGTTAGCGCACGAACAATGATTCCCGAGTTGATTGCATGGATGGGCGCAGGCTTCGGCCTGCTTGTCCGTCTTGCACTTGGTCAGCCGGAACGAGCATGGTGCCATGCACACACCCACCACGTGACCGAGGTCGAACGTCGGACTCCTGCTGCAAAGTTCGGAACTGCCGATAACGGCCCATACGTCAATGTGTTCATTACTGCTGATCTTGTGCCTCATTGTCGCGCCGTGCCGGCTGAGATTCCTCGTGATTTTCGGGCTAGCCACATTGACGTTTAGCTCCGCGGTTTCTGTCCGTGGTCCGTGGCATACGCGTCGATGATTTCCTCAAGGTTTTCCCCGGTGTGCAGGAAGCTCTCCTTAAGCTCAGACCCCAACTGGTCCAGCGCCAGAGAGAGTTGCCGTGCGCTGAGCCGTACCGCGGTCTCCTGCCGATCCAGGGCGGCATCGCGCAGGCGTAGCGCGTAGGGCAGCTGGCGGGATAGAGACACATCAGGGTTTTGCTCTTGAAAGTAGAAGCCCTCGGCATGCTGCGTAAAATCCAGGCGCACTTTCACCACTTCAGCAGCGAGAGTATCCAGAACCCGTGACACGGTGGCGGCGTCCATTTCCCTGATCGCACGGCGTAACCGACATCGGCCAGGCCTTTGAGCTCCAGCGCCAGGGCCCGACGTCGGGACAGCGGCGGATAGATCTGCGTGAACCAGGTCAGTGCTGCGGTGAGCAGAGCGAAACCGGTCAGTGCTTCCAAGGGAGAGGCCAAGCGGATCCATGTGTCGGTAGCGACGACGTCCCCGTAGCCGAGGGTAGAGAGAGTGACGAAGGAAATGTAGAACGCTTCGTGCAGGTCAGGATAGGCTGCCGGATCCACGCCCGGTGAGTACATGAACCCGCCGGGAATGTGGGGATAGTAGATCAGTGCCCAGCCTGTCCCTTGGATTGCCACCCACAGCAAGATCACGGTGACCATTGCTGCTGGCCCGAGGCTTGATCCGAACCGGTGTCCGATCATCTTCGAGAACCGCCACGCCACAGCCAGTACGAGCCCGCTGAGGTGCCCTTGACCGCTGGGGTGCAACAAGGTGTGGAACATGTCCATGAGCCCGAACAGGATGATCACGATCCCCACGATCGTCAGCACAACACTCATTCCAACGTTCCTCTCTCTCGATCATTGCTGTTCCCACTGGCCTTATCATCACGGCCCGCCAAACTGATCCGACTGCCGTCAAACTGTGGTCCACCCACTCCAGACGGACAGAGCGAAAGGATGCCGGTCTCGAGCTGGTGGCCTATGAAAACGCGTGGTATCAGCCAGCCGAAGGAGTACTCATGCTTTGCCCAATCGGCGATCCGGCGGGACGCCGACGTTTCCAGGTCGGTTCCTATGTTGTGATGCGTTCGGGGCTGAGGTCGATTCTGCGCAGCAGTTGCGCGTTGAGTGCGACCACGATCGTTGATACGCTCATCAGCACTGCTCCGGCTGCGGGTGAGAGGACGAAACCGGCGAAGGCGAGTACGCCTGCGGCCAATGGCACCGCGAGGATGTTGTAGCCGGTGGCCCAGACGAGGTTTTGGATCATCTTGCGGTAGCTCGCCCTGGACAGGTCGATCATCGCCAGGACCGAGCGTGGGTCGTTTCCTGCGAGGACGACGCCGGCGGATTCCATGGCGACGTCGGTGCCGGCACCGATCGCGATGCCGACCTCTGAGCGGGCCAGGGCAGGGGCGTCATTGACGCCGTCCCCGACCATGGCCACTTTAAGCCCGCGGGATTGCAGTTCAGCGATTTTGGAGTCCTTGTCCTGCGGCAGGACGTCGGCGAAGACCTCATCAATGCCCAGTTCAGCGCCGACAGCGTCGGCGACCTGCCGGGCATCACCGGTGATCATAGCTACTTTCACCCCACGGTCCTGCAGGGCTTTAACTGCTGCCTTCGACTCGTCGCGGACGCGGTCCTCGAGCCGGACCGCTCCGATCACCTCACCGTCGCGGACCACGTGCAGCACCGAAGCGCCGCGGCCCACCCATTCCTGGATGGTGCCCGTCATGTCCGGCGGTGTCTCCAAAGAAAGTTCCTTGAGCATGTTCGGTCCGCCGACGGCGACCTCGGAGCTGTTGACGGTCGCGCGGACGCCCCTCCCGGTCATGGACGAGAATCCGTTACCGCGGTAACCGTACGCCATGGCTTCCGATTGATCCGCGGCCGCCTGGACGATGGCCCGGGCAACGGGGTGTTCGCTGTCGGATTCCACGGCCGCGGCCAACGCCAGCATTTCCGCCTCGCTGATACCGCCGGTTGTGGTGGTGGCGGTGACGGCGTGGCGGCCTTCGGTGAGGGTGCCGGTCTTGTCGAATAGGACGACGTCGACGGTGCGCATCCGTTCCAGGGCCATGCGGTTCTTGATCAGCACCCCGCTCTTTGCTGCCCGCTCGGTGGAGATGGCGATCACCAGTGGAATGGCCAGGCCGAGGGCGTGGGGGCAGGCGATGACCAGGACGGTGACGGTGCGGATCACCGCGTCATCCGGGCTGCCCAGCAGCAGCCAGGCGATGAAGGTGAGGATGCCCGCGATCAGGGCGAAGTAGAACAACAGGGCTGCTGCGCGGTCGGCCAGTGCTTGGGCCTTCGATGAGGAGGCTTGTGCTTCGGCGACCAGTCGTTGGATACCTGCAAGGGTGGTGTCGGATCCGACGGCGGTGACCTTGACCCGTACCGCGTTATCGGTGGCGACCGTTCCGGCGACCACAGTCTCACCGATGGTCCGTGGGACGGTGCGGGATTCGCCGGTGATCATGGATTCGTCGAACTCAGCTGCGCCGTCGACGATGTCACCATCTGCCGGGACCCGGGCGCCAGAACGGACCAGGACGACGTCCCCGGTCGTCAGTGAGCTGACCGGGACGGTTTCGACCCCGGTCTCGGTGACACGGTCGGCTTCGTCTGGGAGGAGCGCTGCCAGAGCGTCGAGGGCGCCGGCGGCGGAGCCGAGTGCCCGCATTTCCATCCAGTGGCCCAGCAACATGATGACGATCAGCAGGGCCAGTTCCCACCAGAAGTCGAGGTTGAAGTTCCCGATGCCGAGGGTAGTGATCCAGGACGCGATGAAGGCGACACTGATCGCCATCGCGATCAGCAGCATCATGCCGGGTTGCCGGGACTTCAGCTCGGTGAGTCCGCCCTTGAGGAAGGGGGCACCGCCGTAGATGAAGATGATGGTGCCGAGGATCGGGGAGATCCACATGGAGCCGGGGAATTCCGGCGGCGTGTAACCGACGATCATGGCGAACATGTGGCTGAACAGGACGACCGGGACGGTCAGGATCAGGCTGATCCAGAACCTGTTTTTGAACATGGCGGTGGAGTGCCCGGCGTGCTGTCCGTGGGTGTGTACCTCATGGTCAGCATCCGCATGTCCCCCGTGGCCCTCGTGCTGGTCGGCGTCGAGCGCGGAGGTCGGCTCCTGCGTGGGCATGGCCTGACCGTGGGTGTCGTGATCACCGGCCGCGGAGCCGGTGGGTGTCTGGTGTTTCATGGGAATTCTCCTTCGGTCACACGGGGCTTGTGTCCCGGACCTGGAAAAGTCAGGCGTTGGTGAGTTGATAGCCTGCCTGCTCGACCGCGGTGCGTACTGCTGCGGAAGGGACGGGCTGGCTGCTGTGGATGGTGACCGTGGAGGCCCCACCCGACACGAGGTCAACCGTGACGTCCTTGACCTCATCGAGAGCGCTGATGGCTGAGGTGACACGGGAGGCGCAGGACCCGCACGTCAGCCCGGTCACGGCGAAACTGGCAGTGACATCGTCTGCTGCCGCGGGAACCAGCTCAGCCGAGGTGTCCTGGGGTGCGCAGCAGGCGCAGCCAGCGGAGGACTTGTCTGTCAGGGTCAGATCGGAAGAAGTAGCGCCGCACATGGTGATCTCCAAACAAAAAGGGAATGGTTTTTCGGGAATCAGCGGCGGCTGCAGCCGGTGGTCGTTCCTGCCGGCTACAGCCGCCTGAGGTGACCTTCAAGGAGTATGCGGCCACTGATGGGCTCGGACTTCCCGCTCCGGTACCCACGAATCTATACCCCCAGGGGGTATAGGTCAAGGCATGCTTCCTATCTCCTCGTGATCTCCTCGTACAGGGGCCGCACCGCGCTGCGGCTCAGCTATCCGATTTCCCTGTGACGGGAGAGTCGGAAAACTTCCTCAGCCACCGATCGGTCGGGACCAGCCGGGGACCTTGGACCGCTGTTATCCGGGTTGACACTCGGCAGCCGGTTACTCTCCAGCACACTCGCGTTCCGCGGGTTCCTCGTACTCAGGAACGGGCCGGTCTGCCGCTTCCTGGACGGTTGCCGCGATACCGTTCTGCGCGATGTCCTCGATCAGCCAGTCCATCTCAAAGATTTCCCTACGCTGGGCCTCACTGATTTCGACTGCGAGCTGACATACCCGCACGTCGGCCAGTTCCGCGCGTTCGGACCGGGTGATTGCGAGGGAATGGTGCGGGATCATCGCGCTCATGAAGTCCTGATCATCCACGGTGGTCTGGCTGCGGTCCAGGAAAGCCCCGCCGCCCAGCAGCAGGAGGCTGACCACCACCACGGCTATGTTCGCCTTCGTATTTTTGTACATGTTCAGCATCCAGCCGAGCATGATCAACCCCATCGTGCCGCCCATCGCGAGTGCCATGAACACGCGGCTCTCGCTGAAGCGGATATGGCTCCATTCGTAGGAGCCGATGAACATGACAAAGTACATCACCACCATGGCGGTCAGGATCATCGCCCCGAAACGCAGGTACATGTTCCGCATGTGATGGGACTGCTGCTCGTCCTGACCTTGCTCGTTGGACCGGCTATTTTCCGTGTTCGACACCGACTGCTCCTTTTCAGTATCTGAATACCTGATTGATCCCAGGGCGGCTGCTGAAGATGAAGGTTCAGACAGCAGTAGACCTGTGAACTTTCGAATGACCCCTATCGATCGCGGTCATCATCGGCGGTGGGCCCTGGGGCCGGTTGTGCCCGCCCAGGGCCACGGGTGTTTCTGCTGCGATTCGTCACGTTTCTCTTTCCCTTTCAGCACGAAAGGGAAAGAGGAAGGCTCTAGCCGAGCACGGACAACAATTCTGCGCAGGCCTTCTCGCAGCGGCGGCACGCTTCGGCGCAGATCCGGCAGTGGTCGTGCATCTCGGCGTGCTGTTCGCATTCGTCCGCGCAGGCCTTGCACGCGGTGCGGCAGGCCTCCAGTACTGCGCGGGTGAGGTTCGCGTCGTACCCGGTGTGGCGGGACAGGACGTTGCCGGTCGTTGCGCAGATGTCCGCGCAGTCCAGGTTGGTGCGGATGCACTTGGTCAGTTCCGCGACCATATCCTCACTCAGGCACGCGTCGGCACAGGCGGTGCAGGTCTGGGCGCATTCAAAGCACGCCTGGATGCATTCGGCGAGCTTTTCCTTGTCCACTCCCCCAAGGTCCTTGGGGTAGGTATCCAGCATGGACGTCACATGGTGTGTCATTGGTTTCTCCTCAACTTAGGGTGCAGCTGACCGAGGTCAGGCTGCGGTTTCGTTCGTTCTGTAGGTATGGCACCCCGGTGGGCAGCCATAGACCGACGGTGTCGGCCCGGGAACAGACTGAAAAGGTCACGCCAAGGAAGGCCTCCGCGCGCCCGTGAGGAGGGTTTATGTGCGACTGATCGACAACGCAGTCAAGGACGGAGTGAGGTGGTCAAGTTTCTCCAGCGCCGGATCAAACAGCCCCGGTGGTGCGTTCCCATTCTCGGCAAAAAGTTGCCCGAGGGCTGGGGGAAGGACGTCAGCTGGTTCAGCCGGGACCGCACGCTGCGGTGGGACTACGGCATCAGGAGCGCTGACCTGTTGATGACAGCAGGCTTGCGTGGACGGCGACCCCTTCGGGACCGCGGCCAGGACTGCGGCCTCGGTACTGCTGGTCGGAACCGTCGGACCCATAGCTACAGCACTACCGGTCATCGCACCAGAAGTGTGCTCCATCTGCAGGCACAATGCGGCGGCAGCCGAAGTTGTGAACGCGACTATCAGCGAAAAGGCCAGCGTCACCAGCGTCACCGTCTGTACGGTGCCACGTAGATGAACGCGTGCTCGCTGCGTGATGGTTATCCCCTCCCGAACGCTGCCTGCCTTCCCACCCTAATGAACACTAAGCATGGTTACAAGTGCCGCCGGTCCCACCCGTTCGGGTCCACCGGATGGGATGCGCGGCAGTGATACGCCCTGATGGTGACGGACTCCGAGATCCATGTCCTCCCGCAAGGCCGGGGCTTCTGTTATCTAAACGTGACATTTGGTACCTGTGGGGGGTATCCTCATCAGGTGTTCCCGGCACCAGCCGAGAATATTTCCGTGCAGAATGCTGAGTCCTGCCGCTGCCCGGGATTCGTCCGTAATTCCGTTCGGCAGGAACGGGGGACCCACAGATCGACGGGCCATCACATGGTCCTTGGGGTTAAGACGTTGCTGCTTTCCTTCCCGGAATATCAGGAACGACCGGGTGACTCCCATCCGAACCCGACAGCTCACCCCGCAGGCATGGGAGAGGCAACCACGCATGTCACGAAACACTCCGGCGCGCCACCGCGCCACCGTAACCCACTCGATCGCCCTAGAGGGATTGTCCCACTCGACCAAAGCCGGTGCGGTTGCACTGGGCAGGCCGGCCATCATCATCGCAGCAACCGGCGGTCTCGTTGCTGGCGTGGGGGCACCTGCCCAGGCGGGAACCTACACCCAGGAAGCGGCTACCACGGCCACTCAGGCACCTGTTCCCGCGCCGGTCGCAGAAGTTCCGGCTGCATCCTCGGCATCGGTTCACACCGTGGTTTCCGGTGACACCATGGGAAGCATCGCAGCTCGCTACGGCGTTGAACTCAACACCCTGCTGGCCCAGAACAACCTGTCCTACACGTCGATCATCTACCCCGGCCAACAAATCACTGTGTCGGGCGCAGCGGCCGCCTCGGCAGGAGCCTCGGTACCCGCGGCTCCTGCCGCCATTCCTGAAGCAGCACCGGCGAACGAGGTCTCCTACACGGTGGGCGGCCAGCAGGAAGCCCGTATTTCGCTCGCTTCGAGCAGCATCACTCCGGCCCAGCGGTCAGCTCCGGCTCCGGCTGTTTCCTCCAGTGGTGTCGGTGCCGCTCTGGTCGCCTCGGCGTACGGCCAGCTTGGCTCCATTCAGGACTGCACCATCCTCGTTGAGCGCGCACTGCGATCCATCGGCAAGTCTGTCGGCGACCTCGGGCCCGAACAGTTCTATCAGTACGGCACCGTCGTCGGGACCCCGGCTCCCGGTGACCTGGTCATCCGGCCCGGCCACATCGGCATTTACGTAGGTAACGGCGAAGTCATCAGCAGCGGCATGAACGGTGCGAACCTCACCCTCAAGCACCCGCTGTCCGACCTTGCAGGCTCGTCCTACGTGCGAGTCAACGGCTAAGTATTCCTAGAGCGTTTCCCTAGGATGGGAAAGCGGCAGGCACCTTGGAACGGGGGTGCTTGCCGCTTTTTCTTCTGTTCACCACTTCCAAGGTCCAACGGGCCAGCGTTTAGCTATCCAACGACGCCAGGCCAGGTGTCATCGCGGCCATCGATCCATCACTAGGTGGGGCTGATTCCTCGACTCGGAGTGAAGCGGGCGTCAGCTAGAGAACAGATTTCCTGAAGACCATGCTGGGCACGGCGACTTGATGGGGCGGGCAGGCCTGCCAGGAGAAACAAACCAGAACGAACAGATGCAGGTGCAGGTTCAGGTCGATCATGACCTCGCAATCAGCTCAGGTCGACCCGGTGCGGGATGGTTATATGACTGGTGCGACCCGCGCGGCGGTGGCCCCTCCGCTGCAGCTCGACGCACACTGCAGTTCCCGCACTGGATGAGAAACCGCGGAGGCCGGGATTTTTCCTCGCCCTCTAGTGCTTGTCCTTGACTAAAACCAGCTGCCGGGGTCCACGAGCGTGTCATTGATCATAACTTCGAAGTGTAGATGGCAGCCGGTGGAGTTGCCGGTGGTTCCGACTCCGCCCACAACGTCTCCCCTAGTAGCTGTCTGGCCAACGCTGACAGCAATCGTGGCGAGGTGGTTGTAGGTGGTCTTGAGCCCATCCCCGTGATCAATCACGATCCGGTTGCCACCACCGTAGGGGCTCCATCCGGCTTCGGTGATGACTCCGCTGGCAGCGGCCATGACGGGGGTGGAACATGAGCCGGTGAGGTCGATGCCGGTGTGCATCTCACCCGGCACCCCGGTCAATGGGTTCGTGCGATATCCGAAGGTCGAGACCGTGCTCATCTGGGCCAGTGGTGCGCCAAGGCCGGCCTGTTCAACTGGTTCGACCGCAGGTTCAGTAGTAGGTTCTTCGTCGGCGTCATCGCCGGGGTCCGTCTGGATGGGACCATCAGCCAACAAGTGGGATGAGTCGACCGACCCTGTCGCCGGCTCTGGGGAGGAGGCAGCACCGGGCACCGGAGCACGGCTGAAATCTACCCTGGCTTTCGGGTCGGCCTTGATGCTTTGCGCGTGGGGCTGCGGAACGCTGCCCGGGCCCGCGCTGACGGCGGATGATTCCACCGATGATGGCACCGCTGCGGTCAGGGGGATGCCCGCGAGGAGCGCGCCGCTGAGCACGCCGACGGCCGAGATTGCACCGGCGATCGGGGCGACAGGTGAGGCG